>JBJMNA010000207.1:0-6588 GCA_045804485.1 Chloroflexota bacterium | reverse complement strand
GCTCGGCATCGTCGACTACGGCCATCGCGCGACACCGGACGTCTACCTGAATTCCGCGCTCAGCACGAAGGGCGTCTGGAACGCCTCGCAGTACTCGAGCCCGGCCTACGACGCAGCGTTCAAGAAGTTCCAGACGGCCGTCGGGGTCGATGCCCAGAAGGCCGCGTGCAAGGACATCGAGACGATCCTCGTCGAGGACACGCCGATCAGCGTCCCGTACTTCTACAACTACCTGACCGGGTATTCGAAGAAGTTCACCGGCGTCTACTCCAGCGGCCTCGGGCAGGTCTTCTTCTCGACCACCGCCCAGGTCTGATAGCGGGTCGGGTGGGGACGGTGGTCGGCACCACGGTCCCCACGCGACCACGTCCTCGAACCGCCTGAGGTGAGGCGATGACCCGGTACATCGGGCGCCGCTTGATGCTGTCCCTGGTCACCTTGTGGCTGCTCGTCACCATCGTCTTCGTCATCGCCAACGTGCTGCCGAACGACATCGGCCGGACGATCCTTGGACCGTTCGCGCCACAGGAGAGCGTCGACCAGCTCAACGAGCGGCTCGGCACCAACCGTCCGATCCTCGTCCAGTACGCCAGCTCGATCCTCGGCATCGTCACCCTCGATTTCGGCGACTCGTACGTGACCGGCCAGCCGGTCTGGCCGCAGCTCTTCGAGGCCATGGGCCGGTCGGTCAAGCTGGCCGGGCTGGCGTTACTCATCACGATCCCGCTGGCCGTGACCGCCGGCCTGTACGCGGCCCGCCGGCGTGACCGGCTGTCGGACCGTGCCATCGTCCTCGTCGGCGTGACCTCATCGTCGATCCCCGAATTCGTCACCGGCACCATCCTCGTCGTCGTCGTCGGCGTGCAGCTCGGGCTCTTACCGGTCCTCGCCACGCCGCCACCAGACGCCGACATCCCGACCACGATCCGGTACCTGCTCATGCCGGCCACGGCGATGGCCATCGTCTACTTCGGGTACATCGCCCGGATGACACGCGCCGGTACGATCGACGTGCTCCAGTCCGATTACGCGCGGACCGCGGCGATGAAGGGCCTCACCGCCGGACAGACGATGCGCCGCCACGTCCTGCGCAACGCGCTCATCCCGACCGTCGCTGTGATCGCGGTGCAGGTCGGCTACCTGTTCGGCGGCATCATCGCGGTCGAGAAGATCTTCAACTACAACGGCATGGGCCAGACGATGCTGATGGCGGCTCAGCGCAAGGACATCCCGATGCTGACCGCCGGCGCGATCGTCATCGGCATCGTCTATATGGTGGCGACGCTGATCGCGGATCTGACGATCGCCTGGATGAACCCGCGCATCAGACTGGACACGGAGCACTGATGGTCGACGTCATCGTGGAACCGGCCCCGATCGGGCCGATCGCCGCGCCCGCCGCCTCCGAACGCTCACAGGCGCGCCGCGAGACGATCCGTCTCCTCGTCCGGCGGCCCGCATTCATCATCGGGAACATCGTCATGATCGGTTGGATCCTGACCGCCATCCTCGGCCAGCGGATCACGCCGTACGACCCGTTCAACTCATTCTCGGCGGGCCACCTGCCACCCAGTGCCGAGCACCTGATGGGCACCGACCGTCTCGGACGCGACGTCCTGTCGCGGGTGATGGTCGGCTCGCGCGACGTGCTGATCGTCGCGCCATTGGCCGCCATGCTCGGCGTCACGGCAGGAACGCTGCTCGGGCTGATCATGGGCTTCTATCGCGGCAAGGTCGATGACGTGCTGAGCCGGCTTGTCGAGGCCTTCCTCGCACTGCCCGTCATCCTCGTCGCGCTCCTCACGTTGGTCGTGCTCGGGTCATCGCCTCTCGTCGTCATCTTCGTCGTCGGGATCCTGTTCACGCCGATCGTGGCGCGGACGGTCCGCTCGGCCGTCCTCTCTGAACGGGAGCTCGACTACGTCACGGCGGCGAAGCTGCGCGGCGAGTCGGGGCTGTTCATCCTGTCGCGCGAGATCTTCCCCAACGTCCTCGGCCCGACGGTCGTCGAGATGACCGTTCGGTTCGGGTACGCGATCTTCACAGTCGCGACACTATCGTTCCTCGGCGTGGGGATCCAGCCGCCGTCGCCGGACTGGGGCCTGACCGTGAGTCAGGAGTACAACAACATGATCTCCGGGGTCTGGTGGCCGACGCTCTTCCCGGCGCTCGCCATCGCGAGCACCGTCGTCGCGGTCAACCTGATCGCCGACTCACTCCAGTCGGTCCTGTCCGAATGACGATCGACATGACGCCCGCGCCGACCTCGCCGACCCCGCCCTCGCCAGACCTGTCCACGGCTGCCGCGCTGAAGGTCGAGGACCTGTCGCTGGCCTACGTGGTCCGCGGCATCCGGCGGCCGGTGCTGCGCGGTGTGTCATTCGAAGTCCGACCTGGCGAATCGTACGGATTGGTCGGTGAATCGGGCTGCGGCAAGTCGACGACGGCCTACGCCGCGGTCCGCTACCTGCCACGGAATGGCGTCATCACCGGCGGCCGGATCCTCGTCAACGGCGAGGACATCACGAAGATGAGCGACGAGCAGGTCCGGCAGTTCCGGATCCACCACGCGTCGATGGTCTACCAGGACCCGGGCGCGGCGCTCAATCCCACGACCAAGATCGGCCCGCAGGTCGTCGAGGCGTTCACGGTCCTCGGCGAGTCGAAGTCCGACGCGCAGAAAAGCGCGCTCCAGGCGCTCAGGCGCGTGCAGATCGCGGACCCGGTCGGTGTCTCGGACCGCTACCCGTACCAGCTCTCGGGCGGGATGCAGCAGCGGGTCGTCATCGCCATCGCGCTCGCGTCGAACCCGAAGCTCCTCGTCCTCGACGAGCCGACCACGGGGCTCGACGCCACGGTCGAGGCGAGCGTCCTCGATCTCGTCCGCGGTCTCCAGGCGGAGACGAACGCGGCCGTCCTGCTGATCGCCCACAACCTCGGCGTGATCCGGACCATGTGCGACCGCGTCGGCGTCATGTACGCGGGCAAGATCGTCGAGGAAGGCGACGCACGGACGGTCTTCGAGAACCCGCAGCATCCGTACACGCTCGGGCTGCTCCGGTCACTGCCCCGCCGCGGGATCCGCAAGTCGCAGCGCGCGCTCTCGACGATCCCGGGCAACCTGCCCCAGATCGGGACGTCGCTGCCGACGTGCGTCTTCGTGGACCGCTGCCCGCTCGCCGACGACCTGTGCCGGACCGTCGAGCCGCCGATCGTCGAGCTCGGCCCCGGTCGCTGGACGCGGACTCATCACCGCGACCGCCTCAACGAGATGATCGAGCCGCCGGCAGCGGTCGGACAGGACACGGTCCACGGCGCGGAGGTCCTGTCTGTCGCCGAGATGTCGAAGACGTTCCATCAGAGCGGCCACGACGTCCCGGCCCTCGTCAAGGTCAACCTCGAGCTGTACGACGGCGAGACGCTCGGGCTCGTCGGCGAGTCAGGCTCCGGCAAATCGACCCTCGCGAGGACGATCCTCGGCATCGAGCGCCCGGACGCGGGCTCCGCGATCGAGCTCGGCGAGCACTCTCTGGCGCCGCTGTCCGGCCAACGACCGACCGACGACAAGCGCTCGATCCAGATGGTCTTCCAGAACCCGGACTCGGCCCTCAACCGCGGCTGGACGGCGCGTCACATCCTGCAGCGGTCCGTCTCGAAACTGACCGGGTTGAAGGGCAAGGCCGTCGACGAACGGGTCGACAAGCTCGCGACGGACCTGCGCCTGACGCAGCGCCACCTCGACCTGAAGCCACGGCAGCTGTCGGGCGGGCTGAAGCAGCGGCTCGCGATCGCGCGTGCGTTCGCGGGCGACCCACGGATCGTCGTCGCGGACGAGCCCACGAGCGCGCTCGACGTCTCGGTGCAGGCCGCGATCCTGAACCTGCTGTCCGAGCTCCAGGTGCGGAGCAAGACAAGCTATCTGCTGATCTCGCACGACCTCGGCGTCGTCCGCTACCTGGCCGACCGGATCGCGGTGATGTACCTCGGCCGGATCATGGAGGTCGGCGATTCGGAGACCGTCTTCCGCGGCCCGAACCATCCGTACACCGAAGCTCTGCTGTCCGCGGTCCCGAACGTCGACGGCGAGGCGCGCGCCCGGATCCTGCTCGAGGGCGAGATCCCGAGCCCGGCGAATCCGCCGAGTGGCTGCGTCTTCAATACGCGCTGCCATCGGGCGATCGCTGGTCTGTGCGAGGTGACCGTGCCTCCGCTCGTCGAGGTCGAGCCGGGCCACATGATGGCCTGCCACATCCCCGTCGACGAACTCCGGATCCTCCAGCGCCAGCGGACGACCGAAGGCGCGGGCGACGTCGAGGCAGCCGTGGCGAAGGCCGCCGAGACGACCGGTACCTCAGTCGAGGAGCTGGCCGAATCCGTCCAGGAAGCCGAGACGGCCGAGGCTGCGGCGGAGACGACGGAGCCGGCAGCAGTCGAAGCGACGGCGGCGTCGGACGATCAGGCCGGGGACCGCGGATCCGTCTGACCTAGAGCGCCATGGCGAGGCGCCGCGCCTCGTAGATCGCGGCATGGATCGAGCGGCTCGCGACGGCGTCACCGATCCGGAACAGCTGGTACGCCCCGTCCGGATCGCTGACGAGCCGTTGGGGTCGGCCCGAAATGAACGCGGCGAGATCCAGCTCCCCTCCATTCGACGACAGCGGCCGGAGCTCGAGATAGAGCTCGTCGTTGGGAAGCGTCCCGTGCTCGACGACGACCTGATCCACGACGCGCTGGTCGGTTCGCCTCGTGTAGTCGTTCCAGAGGTCGACCTCGAGCCGGCGATCGTCGGCGCGGCGTCGCACCGCCGTGAGCCTGTGGTCGGGTGTCATCCGGACGCCCGCCTCGTAGAACGTCGTGAGATAGCGCGGGTATGCCGTGCCGTTGACCTCGAGCCCGACGTACCGGTCGGGCGAGACGATCTCGAGCCGGCAACCGGCGGCCGCCATCCGTTCCGCACACGACAGCGCGTCCTCCGTGCCGTGGTCGTCGAACAGCAGGACGTCTCCCCGCGACGGTGTCACCGCGCCGCCGATGATGTCCCACGTCGTCACCACGAGGTCGTCGCCTTCAGCGAGGAGCGGCAGTCGCGGATGGCCACCGGTCGCGACGACCACGACGTCGGGCGAGAGCGCCGCCACGGTCGGACCGTCAGCGAACACACCCAACCGGAGATCCACACCGAGGACTCGGCACTCGCGCGTGAGCCAGTCGACGATCCCGATCAGATCGCCGCGCCGAGCCGTCGCCCGCGCGGCAAGGACGACCTGGCCGCCCGGCTGATCCGCCGCCTCGAGGAGGGTGACCTCGTGTCCGCGCTCCGCGGCGACCCGCGCCGCCTCGAGTCCTCCGGGTCCCGCGCCGACCACCACGACCCGCCGAGCAGGCCCCCCGCCGCGCCCCACGACATGCGGGATCGTCTCCTCGCGACCGGTGGCGGGGTTGTGGATGCACAGCGCTTCCAGGCCGAGATAAAGCCGGTTGATGCACATCGACGCACCGACGCACGGCCGGATCCGATCCGCCTCTCCGGCCTCGAGCTTGCGCACGATGTGTGGGTCGGCCATGTGCGCCCGGGTCATCCCGACCATGTCCACCAGCCCCTCGCTGATCGCGTACCGCGCCGTCGCGAGATCCGGGATCCGGTTGGCATGGAAGATCGGCAGGTTCACGCGCTCGCGGAAGCGGCCGGCGAACTCGAGCGCGGGTCCGAACGGCGTCCCGAGGCCCGGGATCACATGGGAGATCGCCTCGTCGGTCGCGATCGAGCCCTTGATGATGTTGATGAAGTCGATCGTCCCGGTCGCGGCGAGCGTCCGGGCGATCTCGATGCCGTCGGATTCCGTCAGCCCGCCTTCGACGTCCTCGCCGCCGGTCATGCGGATGCCGACGATGAAGTCCGACCCGACGGCGGCCCGGATCGCCTCGAGGACCTCGATCGAGAAGCGCATCCGGTTGGCGAGCGATCCGCCGTACTCATCGGAGCGCTTGTTGACGAGCGGCGACCAGAACTGGTCAGGCAGATGCCCGTACGCCTCGATCTCGAGGCCGTCGAGGCCGCCGAGCTTGCAGCGCCGCGCCGCCGCCGCGTAGGACGCGATGACTCGCCGGATGTCGGCAAGCTCCATCGCCTTCGGGAACGACCGATGAGCGGGCTCGCGCACGGACGACGCCGAGATCGTCGGCAGCCAGTCGCCGTCGTCCCAGACCGTCCGGCGGCCGAGATGGGTCAGCTGGATCATCGTCGCCGCGCCGTGCGCGTGCATCCGGTCGGCCAGCTGCTGGAAGAACGGGATGATCTCGTCGTCGCCGGCGTAGAGCTGACCGAAGATCGGCGGTGAATCCGGCGCGACATTGGTCGACCCACCGAACATCGACAGGGCGATGCCGCCCTTCGCCTTCTCCTCGTGATAGAGCTGGTAGCGCAGCTTCGGCTTCGCGTCTTCCGCGTAGGCCGGCTCGTGCGCCGTGCTCATGATCCTGTTCTTGAGCGTGAGGTGACCGAGCTGGAACGGCTGGAGCAGCGGGTCGGCAGACGCCACCGACGGGTCAGACGTCCGAATCGGGGAAGCTCGCCTTGCGCCGGTCCAT
>JBJMNA010000206.1:0-3419 GCA_045804485.1 Chloroflexota bacterium | reverse complement strand
GTAGCCGGAACCCGTGCCAGTCGCGTTGCCTGCGACGGCCGTGCTGCCGACGCCGGAATCTGTGATTGACGTGTCGGCGGTCGTCGCGTTGGGCGTGCCTTGGAGCACGGGATCGCCATCGGCAGCGCCGGCCGTCAGCGGCAGGGCGGCCTGCGCGGCGAACGCGGCTGCGGTCCCGGCCGCCGCGGCCAGAAGTGCGCGTCGAGAACGAGGGGCGGCGGCTTCGAGCGGCATGCCGTTCTCCTGTGACGGGTTCCGGCCGGCCGGCCGGTCGGCCGATACTGACATGTCGGCATCTGGTCGACGTCTTGACCGCGTCAGCGTGACATGCGCCCCGAACTCGACTGTTGACACCGCACGCGCCGGACCGGGAGCATCACGCGATGGACGATCACACGGCCGGGTGACTCAAGGCATGACGACATTGCCGACCGGCCCCGCGGTCACCTTCTTCTTCTCAGACATCGAAAGTTCGACCCGCCTCGCGCACGAGCTCGATGCCGACGCCTGGGAGGCGCTTCTCGCCGACCATGACCAGCTGGTTGACGACACCGTGGCGGCCGCGGGCGGAGTCGTCGTCAAGCACGAGGGCGATGGCGTCTTCGCCGCGTTCGACGAGGCGTCAGGAGCGATCTCCGCGGCGGTCGCCTTCAGCCGACGGCTGGCGCGGTTCCCCGAGGTCGCCGCCGGACGCCGGGCGCGCGTCCGCATCGGCCTTCATACCGGGGAAGGGCGGCTGACCGCGACGCGCGCGGACTACGTCGGCATCGATGTCCACTACGCGGCGCGCGTCTCGGCGTCGGCGAATGGCGGTCAGATCGCCCTGTCGGACTCGACCGTCGCCGCGCTCGGCGGCGGCGCCATCCCGGACGGTGTGCGCATCGAGGCTGTCGGTCCCCGTCGCTTGAAGGATTTCGAGGAGCCGCGGACGCTTTACCTGCTGATGGTCCCAGGCGCCGCCGACGACGAGCGTCCGCTTCGGACGATGGATGCACCGACGAACCTGCCGACGCCGCCGACGAACTTCGTCGGGCGCGAGACGGACCTCGCCGTCCTGTCTGCGGCGATCCGGGAGACGCGTCTTCTGACCCTTGGCGGCCCCGGTGGAACGGGCAAGACGCGGCTCGCGCTCGCGGTCGCCGCCAGCGTAGCCGACCGTTTCCCGGGCGGGACGTGGTTCGTCGACTTCGCCCCGGTTCGCGATCCCGGCCTGATCCCAAGCACGATCGCGACGGCGGTCGGAGTCGCGGAGGAGCCGGGCGTGCCGATCTCGCGGACGCTCCACGCGCATCTCCAGCCGCTGGTGACACTGCTCGTTCTCGACAACCTCGAGCAGCTCCTGCCGGATGCCGGGACCGACGTCGCGGAGCTTCTCCGCAGCGCATCCGGACTCCGGATCGTCGTCACCAGCCGTGCGTGGCTGGGGATCGCGGGCGAACGTGAGTACGTCGTCGAGCCGCTCGACCCAGAGAACGGTGTCGGGCTCTTCGTGGACCGGGCACGCCTCGTGCGCCCCGACTCGGTGACGAGCGACGCCGACCTCGCCGCGGCCCGCAAGATCGTCGAGCGATTGGAAGGTCTCCCGCTCGCGATCGAGCTCGCCGCGGCGCGGACGAAGATGTTCGCGCCGGCAGTGATCAACGACCGCCTCGGCTCGAGCTTCGACCTCCTAGCCGGCGGGACGCGCGATCTGCCCGAGCGTCAGCGCACGCTCCGCGGCGCGATCGCGTGGAGCCACGACCTGCTGTCTGCGGAGGAACAGGCGATCTTCCGGCGGTGCGCCGTCTTCGAGGGCGGCTGGGACGCGGAGCGCGCGCAGGAAGTGATCGACCCGACGGCCGCGCTCGGCCTCCTCGTCGTGGACGGCCTCGAGTCGCTGTCCGACAAGAGCTTCGTCCGGATCGAGACGACCGACCACGGCGAGCCTCGCTTCAAGCGCCACACACTGCTGTTCGAATTCGCGCGCGAGCGCCTCGAGCACGCCGGCGAGCGCGACGACTGTGAGCGCCGGCACGCACGGGCCTTCCTGACGCTCGCCGAGGACGCCGGGCCGCACCTGACGGGTGCCGATTCGTCGGTCTGGCTTGACCGGCTCGGTCATGAGAAGGAGAACATCCGGGCCGCGATGCGCTGGTCGCTTGCCGTCGCCGAGCCGGAGCTCGGCCTGCGGATCCTCGCCGCGACGTGGCGCTATTGGCAGCTCACCTCGCAGTTCGCCGAGGGCGCGATGTGGGCGCGGGACCTCTTGGCGCATCCCGCCGCCGGCCGCGATCCCCGCGCCCAGATCGGCGCGCTCGCCGCGCAGGGCAGCATCGCCTACTGGGCCAACGATTTCGCGACGACGCGGGCCGCCTACACGCAGAGGCTCCACGTGGCGCAGGAGCTCGGTGACGAGCTCGAGGTGGCCGAGGGCCACTACGACCTCGGCTTCGTCGGCGTCGTCGAGAACGACGTCGAGTTCCTGCAGGAGCACGAGACGATCGCCCTCGAGATCTTCGAGCGACTCGGTGTGCACAACGGCGTGGTCCGCGCTCGCCAGGCGAACGTCCTCGTCCACTTCCTGCGCGGCGAGTATCGGGAGGCGCGTGACCTCGAGGTCCTCAACTTCGCGCAGTTCGAAAAGGCTGGCGCGCGCCTCCGGATGTCGGACAGTCTCAGCTTGCTGGCTGTCGCCTCGATCTTCATCGACGATCTGCCCGCTGCTCGGGACTACCTGACCCGGTCACTCCGGCTCACGTCGGGCGTCCTCACCGACGAATTGGCTGGCCTCGTGCTCAGCAGCCACTACGCCCTACGCGCCGGGCATGTCGAGGATGCGGCGCGACTCGCCGGCGCGGCCCAGGCCATCTCCCTGGAGACGGGAGTGACGAACGCCGCGCTCAAGATCCTCCATCTCCCGGACCCCGCCGGGCTGGCGGGTCAGCGGCTGGGCGAGGCCGCGGATGCATATCTCGCGGAGGGGCGCGCGATGTCACTCGAAGACGCGGTCCTCCTTGCCCGATCGCTCACGGAGACCTCCGAGGCCGCGACTGCCCGATCAGCCAGCTGACAGCGACGCTACGTGGCTCTCGTCGTGGTCGATGGCAAGACGGAGCAGGCCCGCGACGTCGAGCCGACCGTACGTCTCGTGCGTCCCGTAGCGTGCCCAGGCCGCGTCATCGAGGCCGCGCACCGTCGTGACCGTCCTCGCGCGTCGGCGCGCGAAGATCGTCAACAGCTCCAGCAGCGACGCTTCGTCAAGACCGGGCGCGAGACCAGGTTCGGTCCACGTCCAGTGCGGGTCGTCCTCCTTCTTCAGGCGGGCGAGGCGGACGCGCCAGACCTCGTCCTCGACCGCGATCAGGTGGCGGACGGTCTCGTTCGGGCCCCACTCGCCGTCGGGGAATGGCCGCCACTCGGCGACCCGTGTCTTGGCTGCC
>JBJMNA010000205.1:0-6803 GCA_045804485.1 Chloroflexota bacterium | reverse complement strand
CTGCGACGACGTCCGCGATCGTCTCGGTCGTCGCGTGGTGGACCGTCGCCTGGTAATCGCTCACCCGGTCGGCGAACAGCTCGACGATGTCAGCGGCCGGCGCCAGGGTCGTCTCGTACGCCCGAGGGATCGCGCCGGCGGCCGGCGCATCGGCGAGGGCGGCCCGGATCCGCTCGAGCACGTCCTCGCGAGCGCCCACGGTGTCCGCCATCACTCCCCTCCCCGTCCGCCGTCGGTTCGGCGCCACCAGGCGCGGAACGACTCGCGGGCCGGAGCCTTGAGATCGCGGGCACGGAACCAGCCACCGACCGGGCCGGGGCCCGATAGGCGACCGATCCGGCCGCGCCGCGCGAACAGACGGCTAGCGAGGCCGGCGGCACGCTCGACCCACCGGAGACGACGCGGACTCCGGAATGTCCAGGCAGCGACGGCGAAGCCGGCGGCCTCCGCGGTCGGTAAGCGGTGGGCCGCCTCCGACTGGCGGACGGCCTGACCGCGGAGGTGGACGAGGATCTCCGGGATGTCGATGCGGACCGGGCACACATCGAAGCACGCCCCGCACAACGACGAGGCGAACGGCAGCGAGGCGGTCTGCTTGTCGACGGGGTGCTTCGCGATCCCGCGGAGCTGCGGCGTGAGGATGGCGCCGATCGGCCCCGGATAGACGGACCCGTATGCCTGCCCGCCGGTCCGCTCGTAGACCGGACAGACATTGAGGCAGGCAGAGCAGCGGATGCAGCGGAGAGCCTGGCGGCCGACCGTGTCGGACAGCACGTCCGTCCGGCCGTTGTCGAGCAGGATGAGATGGAAGGCCCGCGGCCCGTCGCCCGGCCTGACCCCCGTCCACATCGAGGTGTACGGGTTCATCCGCTCCGCGGTCGACGAGCGCGGGAGGAGCTGCATGAAGACCTCGAGGTCCTGCCACGTCGGCAGCAGCTTCTCGATGCCCATCACGGTGATGAGCACCTCCGGGAGCGTCAGGCACATCCGGCCGTTGCCCTCCGACTCGAGGACGACCACGGTCCCGGTCTCGGCCACGGCGAAATTCGCGCCAGACACGGCGACGCGTGCTCGAAGGAACTTCTCGCGCAGGTGAAGCCGCGCGGCTTCCGCGAGCTCGGGCGGCGCATCCGACAGGTCGCCGGGCGCCGGACGCCCCACACGGCCCATCTCGTCGATGAAGATGTCACGGATCTCGCCGCGGTTCCTGTGGATCGCCGGCACGAGGATGTGGGACGGCAGATCGTGTCCGAGCTGGACGATCATCTCGGCGAGGTCCGTCTCCCAGACGTCGATCCCTTCGAGGCGAAGAGCTTCGTTGAGCTCGATCTCCTGCGTCGCCATCGACTTGACCTTCACGACCTCCGTCGCGCCATGGTCGTGGACGATCGACGCGACGATCCCGTTCGCCTCGGCGGCGTCGCGCGCCCAATGGACGATCCCGCCGGCTGCCGTGACGGCGGCTTCCAACCGTTCGAGGAGCGCAGGCAGGTCGCGCATGACCTCGTCCTTGATCGCCGCCCCGGCCAGCCGGAGCTCCTCCCAATCCGGTTTCTCCGCGACCGCCGCCGCACGTTTCGTGCGGATCGTCGCTGTGGCGCGACCAAGGTTCGTCCTGAGCTGCTCGTTCGCGAGCGCCGCCCGCGCCGCCTCCGGGAACGGCGGCGTGCCCGCGAAGCTCGGCTCGCGGGCGGTCACGTAGAGGCCGCCGTCGTTGCGAGGATCTCGGCGAGATGCATCACACGGACGTGCGACCGACGCCGGGACAGGAGCCCGCCGATGTGCATCAGGCACGATGTGTCGGCGGCGGTCAGCACCTCCGCGCCCGACGCCGTGACGTCGTCGACCTTGTCGAGCCCCATGGCGATCGAGGTGTCGGCGTTCTTCACCGCGAAGGTGCCGCCGAAGCCGCAGCATGCCTCCGACCGCGGCAGGTCCACGAGACGGAGTCCGCCGACCGCGCGAAGCAGCCGTGTGGGCCGATCGCCGACCCCGAGAAGCCGGGTCGAGTGGCAGGTCGGGTGGAACGCGACGGTGTGCGGGAACGATGCCCCGACATCGATCACGCCGAGATCGTCGACAAGGAACTCGGTGAGCTCCCGGACCCGCGGCGCGACGGCCGCGACCCGGGCGGCGAGGTCGCCCGGCGCGAGCTCGGCGACGACGCGGTGGTGATGCCGGACCATCGCGGCGCACGATCCCGACGGCGTGACGACCGCGTCATACCCCGCGAAAGCGTCGCTGAACCGATCGACGAGTGGGATGCACGCATCCTGGTAGCCGGAGTTGAAGTGCATCTGGCCGCAACAGGTCTGCTCGGACGGGAACTCGACCTCGTGCCCGAGCCGCCGCAGGAGTCCGACGATCGCCTGCCCGACCTCCGGGAAGAGTGCGTCGTTGTAGCACGTGATGAACAGCGCGATGCGCACCCCTCAGTATCCGCGCCGAGCGACGGACGTTCGCGGCTCGAACCGGCGGACGTCCTGCGTCGCGGCCACGAGCGCGCGCAACGTCTCGAGGTCGCCGGCGAGCAGACCTTGCGCGCGCGCCTGGACGAGGACGTTGCCGAGGGCCGTCGCCTCGACGGGCCCGGCGAGGACCGGTCGCTCGCAGGCGTCTGCAGTGAGCTGGCACAACAGCGTGTTGCGCGCACCGCCGCCGACGAGATGGACGACCTCGACGGTACGACCCGTGAGTCGTGACGCATCCTCGACGGCCCGTCCGAACGCGGCGGCGAGGCTGTCGAGGATCGACCGCACGAGCGCCGGCCGTGACGCCGGGCCCGGGCGACCGAGCCTCTCACATGCAGCTGCGATCCGGGCCGGCATGTCGCCCGGGGGCAGGAAGACAGGGTCGTCCGGATCGAATGTCGGGCCACCGGGCGGGAGATCGCCAGCAGCGACGAGGAGCGCCGAAAGATCCTCGGGCGTTCCCTGCTGCTCCCACGTCCGCAGCGATTCCTGCACGAGCCACAATCCCATCACGTTCCGAAGGTACCGGATGCGGCCGTCCACGCCGCCTTCGTTGGTGAAGTTCGCGAGACGGCCATCCTCGGTCAAGACCGGTTCCTCGAGCTCCATCCCGACCAGTGACCATGTCCCGCACGCGATGTACGCGAAGTCGCGGCCCGTTGCGGGCACGCCGACGACCGCCGACGCCGTGTCATGCGACCCGACGAGCGTCAGGAGTGTTTCGGGACCGATCGCCGTCTCATCGCGAACCTCGCCGAGCAACGGGCCGACGACGTCGCCCGGCGCGCCGAGCGGCGCGAACAGCGTCGCCGGCACGCCGAGCGAGGCGGCAAGCTCGGTATCCCAGGTCCGCCGGTGGACGTCGAGCAGTCCCGTGGACGAGGCGTTTGTCACCTCGGTGAGCTCGACGCCGGTCAGCCACGATCCGATGAGGTCCGGGATCAGCAGCATCCGGCGAGCGGCGTCGAAGGCCGCCGTCCCGCGCGAGGCAGCAAGCTGGTAGAGCGTGTTGAACGGCATCACCTGGAGGCCATTTCGTGCGTACAGGGCCGCCGGATCGATGACCCGGTGGACGGCGGCCACGCCTGCCGCCGTGCGGCCGTCCCGGTAGTGGAACGGGTCGCCCAGGAGGCTCCCCTCGCCGTCGACCAGCCCGAAATCGACGGCCCAAGAGTCCACGCCGACGCTCACCAGCCCATCGCCGCCGGCTGCCCGGGACGCCTCACGCAGTCCCGCGAGGACCTCGTGGTAGAGCCGGAGGATGTCCCAATGGAGCCCGTCCGGCAGGCGGACCGGGTCGTTCGAGAAGCGATGGACCTCGGTGAGCTCGAGCACGTCCGGGGCGACTCGTCCGACCATGACCCGGCCGCTCGACGCGCCGAGATCCACGGCCGCGACGAGCCGGGCGGTCACCGGAGGAAGGCCGCCGCGACACCCGCATCGACGGGGATGTGGAGGCCGGTCGTCTGGCTCAGGTCGCCGCCGACCAGCGCGAACACTGCCGCGGCCACGTGCTCCGGGAGGACCTCGCGCTTCAACAGCGTCCGCTGCGCGTAGAACTCGCCGAGCTTGTCCTCCGGGACGCCGTAGGTCCGTGCGCGATCGGCGCCCCAGCCCTTCGCGAAGATGCCGGAGCCGCGGACGACGCCGTCAGGGTTGACACCGTTGACCCGGATCCCGAACTGCCCGAGTTCCGCGGCGAGGAGGCGGACCTGGTGCGCCTGGTCAGCCTTCGAGGCACCGTAGGCGACGTTGTTCGGGCCGGCGAAGAATGCGTTCTTGCTGACGATGTAGACGACATCGCCGCCCATCGACTGATCGATCAGGACGCGTGCCGCCTCGCGCGAGACGAGGAACGAGCCGCGCGCCATGACGTCGTGCTGCAGGTCCCAGTCGCTGACGGTCGTCTCGAGCAGCGGCTTGGAGATCGAGAGGCCGGCGTTGTTGACGATGAGGTCCACGCCACCGAACGCGAGCACAGCGTCGCGGAACGCGTCGGCGACCTGCGCCTCGTCGGTCACGTCAGCACGAACGCTGACGGCGACATCGGTGCCGCCCAGCTCACGCGCGACGGTCTCCGCCGCGTCCGCGTCGATATCCGCGACGACGACGCATGCGCCCTCGGCCCCGAGCCGGTGGGCGATCGCCTTGCCGATGCCTGACCCGGCACCCGTGACGAACGCGACACGGCCGGCGAGCGGCTTCGGCGGCGGCATCCGCTGCAGCTTCGCCTCCTCGAGTGCCCAGTACTCGATCCGGAACTTCTCGGACTCGTCGATGGGCTGGTAGCTGGAGAGCGCCTCCGCGCCGCGCATCACGTTGATCGCGTTGACGTAGAACTCGCCAGCGACGCGCGCCGTCTGCTTGTTCGCGCCGAACGAGAACATCCCGACGCCGGGCACGAGCACGATGGCCGGGTCGGCACCGCGCATCGGCGGGCTGTCGGCGGTCGCGTGTCGTTCGTAGTAGGCGGTGTAGTCGGCACGGTAGGCCTCGTGGAGCTCGCGCAGCCGCGCCGTGACAGCGTTCAGTTCTGCGGTCGGCGGCAGGTCGAGGACCAGCGGACGGACCTTCGTCCGCAGGAAGTGGTCGGGACAGGACGTGCCGAGAGCGGCGAGCCGCGGGTGCTCGGACCGCGCGACGAAATCGAGGACGACATCGCTGTCGGTGTAGTGCCCGACCTGCGGGCGATCCGTGGATGCGAGACCGCGGATGAGGGGCAGCAGCGCGGCCGCGCGCGCATGTCGCTCGGCCTCGGGCAGCGGCGCGAACTCCGAGACCACCTGACCGAAGGGTTCCGGCCGGCCGTTCTCCGCGATGAATCGCTCCGCTGTCCGGATGATCTCGAGCGAACGCGCCTCACAGGCCTCGGACGTCTCGCCCCAGGCCGTGATGCCGTGGCCACCGAGGATCGCCCCGATCGCGTCCGGTCGCGCGCGCCGGACCTCCGCGATGTCCAGCCCGAGCTGGAAACCGGGTCGTCGCCACGGGATCCAGGCGACGCGCTCGCCGAAGCACGCGCGGGTGAGCTCCTCGCCGTCGGCCGCCGTCGCGAGCGCGATGCCCGAATCCGGGTGCAGATGATCCACGTGGTCCGCCTCGACGAGGCCGTGCATCGCTGTGTCGATCGACGGCGCGGCGCCGCCGCGACCGTGGAGGCAGAAATCGAATGCCGCGACCATCTCGTCCTCGCGCTCCACGCCCGGGTAGACGTCGACGAGGTCGCGCAGGCGGTCGAGGCGAAGGACCGCGAGGCCGGGCTCGGTCAGCGTGCCGAGGTCGCCGCCGGAGCCCTTGACCCACAGCAGCTCCACCGGGAGACCGGTCACCGGGTCGATCCCCGTGCCTTTGGCGGACGTGTTCCCGCCGGCGTAATTCGTGTTCCGCGGGTCTGCGCCGAGCCGATTCGAGCGGTCGAGGAGCGCCGCGACCGGCGAGCTCGTCTCGCGTGTCGGCGGCTTGACGCTCATGCGCCCCAGCCTGCCTGCGCGCCGCCGACGCGATCCGCGACGATCGCTTCCGCATAGCCGGACCGAGCGTAGGCGGCGAGCGGATCGGGATCGAGGCCGAGCCCCGTCCGGACGTCGGCGAGAAGCGGACGGACGTCCGTGTCGTACGCGTCCATCAGGACGGCATTCGCGCCGAGCACATCACCGGCTGCCTGCGCCGCGGACAGCGCCGCGACATCGACGAGCAGGGCCTTCGCGGTCGCCTCCTGGACGTTCATCACGGACCGGATCTGGCCGGGGATCTTCGGCTCGATGTTGTGGCATTGGTCCAGCATGAACGCGACGCCTGAGTCGGCGTCGAGCGCTCCGGCCTTCACGACCTCGTGCATGATCCGAAAGAGCTGGAACGGGTCCGCAGAGCCGACCATGAGGTCGTCGTCGGCGTAGAAGCGCGAGTTGAAGTCGAAGCCGCCCAGCCGGCCAGCGCGCAGCAGGGACGCGACGATGAACTCGATGTTGGTGCCCGGCGCGTGGTGCCCGGTATCGACCACGACCATCGCCTTCGGCCCAGCCGCGACGCACTGGATGTACGAGGTGCCCCAATCGGGCACGTCCATCGTGTAGAACGACGGCTCGAAGAACTTGTACTCGAGGACCATCCGCTGGTCCGGCCCGAGACGGGCATGGACCGCGGCGAGTGCTTCGGCAAGCCGGTCCTGGCGCGCCCGGATGTCGTCCTGCCCCGGGTAGTTCGTCCCATCCGCGAACCACAGCTTGAGGTCGCGCGAGCCCGTCGCATCCATGATGTCGACGCAGGCGAGCAGGTGATCGAGCGCCTTCCGGCGGACGCCGGCGTCCGGATGGCAGACGCTGCCGAGCATGT
>JBJMNA010000204.1:0-13834 GCA_045804485.1 Chloroflexota bacterium | reverse complement strand
CGTCCAGGTCTGGCACGCCGCGGGGGCGCTCAAGCGGTTCGGGCTGGACACCGCGACGCCGCTCGCCGAGCCGGAGCGGACCTTCCTCCACCGCTACTACGACGCTGTCGTCGTCGGCGGCGAGTGGACACGGCGACCGTATGCGGCTGCCCTGCGGACACCGCTCGACCGCGTCGTCGCGCTCGGGTCGCCGCGGACGGATGCGTTCGTGGACGCGGGCGCGACGGAGGCGGCCCGCGCGAGCGTGCTCGCCGCTCATCCGGAGCTCGTCGGCCGCCGCGTCGTCCTGTATGCGCCCACGTTCCGCGGTCGCGGGATCGACAAGCACGCCGCGCCAGGGCTCGACGCCGTCCGGCTCCGCGCCGCCTTGCCTCCCGAGTTCGCGCTCGTCCTGAAGACGCACCCGAACCTCGACCCCGCCACGACGCCGACCGATGGCTTTGATGTCGTCGCCGATCCGACGGGCGACGTCAACGACCTCCTGCCCGCGACGGACATCCTCGTCACCGACTACTCGTCGTCGGTCATCGAGTTCGCGTTGCTCCGTCGGCCGATCGTGCTGCTCGTCCCCGACCTCGGCGAGTACGAGCGCGACCCGGGGCTCTATCTCGACTATCGGACCGAGATGATCGGCACGCAGGTCGTCGACACCGACGGCGTCGCAGGCGCGATCGTCGGCGACCGGTTCGACCTGTCGGGGTACGACGCATTCATCGAACGGCAGCTTGGGACCCGCCTTGGCGGCGCGAGCGACCGGTTCGTCGAGCACTTCATCGACCGTCGCCCGGCCGCCCGGGGACGAGGTGATACAGTTCCGCGCGATGTCCGCCACGAGTGAGGTCCCGGCTGCCTTTCGGCATGCCGCCGGGGACCGAGGCCCGATCCGGCTGATCACGGAGGGCATCGCGGACATCCGGTCGCGCCGCCGCCTGGTGAGCTACCTCGTCCAGGCCGACATCCAGAAGCGGGGCGCGGACACGGTCCTCGGCAACATCTGGTGGGTCCTCGACCCGCTCCTCCAGATGGCCGTCTATGTCGTCTTCGTCACGCTCGTCGTGCAGAAGCCGCTGCCGGACTATCCGCTCTTCATCTTCTCGGCGATCCTGCCCTGGAAGTGGTTCACGGCGACGATGACCGACTCGACCGCGTCGATCGTCAGCAAGGACCAGCTGATCAAGCAGATCCAGTTCCCGAAGATCGTCCTGCCGACTGCCGCCACGGTCGCCGGGATCGTCAGCTTCGCGTTCGGGACGATCGCGCTGCTGCTCCTCATGCTCCTCTATCCGCACCGGATCTCGCCGTATCTCCTGTTCATCCCGGTCATCGCCGGCGTCCAATTCGTGTTCACGATCGGGTGCTCGTTCCTGATGGCCGCCGGCAATGTCTTCTTCCGTGACCTCGGGAACGTCGAGAGCCACGTGCTCCGACTCGTCTGGTTCCTGTCGCCCGGGCTCTACAGCCTCGCGGTCCTCGACCAGCTGCGCATCTTCAAGGACCACCCGGCGCTCCGCAGCCTGGCCGAGGCGAACCCGTTCGCCATCCTGTTCACCGCCTACCGGACGGTGATCTACGGCGCTGCCGACGGCGTCGGGCCGCCTGGCCTCCCGAACTTCGGCGCTCTCTTCGCTCTGCTGGTCGCGAGCGTCATCCTCGTCGCGATCACGACGGTCATCTTCAAGCGGTTGGAACCGAATTTCGCGAAGGTCGTCTGATGCCGATCCTCCGGCAACCGCCGAAGATGGACGAGAAGGCCGACTACGCGATCAACGCTTCGAACCTCGGCGTCCGCTACGACCTTCGCTTCACCAAGAAGACCACCCTCCGCAGCTCCATCGCGCAGGCCGTGGGCCGCGGTCACATCGATCAGTTCTGGGCGCTGCGGCATGTCGACCTGCACGTGCAGCGGGGCGAGTCGCTGGCGGTGATCGGGCCCAACGGCGCGGGCAAGAGCACGCTCCTCCAGGTCCTCGCCGGGATCATCCATCCGTCGGAGGGCGCGGTCGACGTCATCGGGCACGTGTCCGGCCTCCTCACGCTCGGGGCGGGCTTCGACAAGGACCTGACGGGTCGCGACAACATCCTGCTCGGCGGCGCGTTCCTCGGCCTCGACGACAGGGTCACCCGCGAGCTTCTCCCGTCGATCATCGAGTATGCGGAGCTCGGCGACTTCATCGACGCGCCGCTGCGGACCTACTCGTCCGGGATGCGCGCGCGACTCGGGTTCGCCATCGCCACCTCGGTCGATCCGGACATCCTGCTCCTCGACGAGGTCCTGGCCACGGGGGACGCGAACTTCCGGGCGAAGTCGAAGGCCAGGGTCATCGACATCGTCGGCGCCGCGAAGGCTGTCGTCCTCGTGACCCACGATATGGCCTGGGTCACCGAGTACTGCAACCGCGCGATCCTCATCGAACGCGGGCTGATGATCACGGAAGGCGATCCCGCGGAGGTCGTCGCGCTCCACGAGGAGCGGACGCAGGCCGCGCGGGCGCGGACGGCGGAAGAGGCGCGCGCCGCAGGGGTCGACCCGCGAATCGTCAAAGTCCGCTAGAAGAGACCGCGGTCAGCCGTCCGGGGTCAGTCGCGGACGGTCAGCGTCGGCGTGCGATCGCCAGGAGGACGGCGGCCACGCCACCGACCGCGAGTGCGCCGCGCCAATCGAGCAGCGTCCGGACGTCGCCATCCACCCTGCCCGCGATGACGACCCCGGCGAAGCCCCGCCGCTTGAAGGTGACCCTGCCGGCGGCCAGGCTCCAGACCGCGCCCTGATCGACCTGGACGTCCTTCGCGAACATCGTCCGGACGAACGACTGCGACACCCTGGCCTCGCCGGCAACGGACAGGCCGATGCCGCCCATCTCCGTCGTCACCTGGTCGGCCCTCGCGACGGCGATGCCGCCCATCGTCACCGTCACGTCGCGAGCGTCCGCGCGAGCGATGCCGCCCTGGCGCACGTCGACCGAGGTCGCCTCGACACGGCTGATGCCGCCCTGCGTCACGCTCACATTGGTCGCCTGCGCGAAGTCAAGGCCGCCATTCGTGATCGTCACGTTCTCGGGGATCGGCGGCGGCACGACGACGGGATGGGCCGTCTCCGTAGCGAGGGCGTCGGGGGCCGGCTCGGTCACCGCGGGCTGGGCGCTCCCGGCTGAGCCGGGCTTCGCGGTCCTCGTCCGTGTGGCCGTCGGCTTGGACCGAGGCGTCTTCGCCGTCGGGGACTCGGTGGGATCGTCGCTCGCTGTCGGGTCGGTCATGGCCGTAGCCTATCGCGCTCGCTGGGCCACCGCCATGACCCATCCGTGCCGTTCCGACGAACGTCCGCTATCCTCCGCCAAGCCGCACCCGTCGACGATCCACCCAGTGGGGTCGGACGGGCGCGCCGCGCGAGCCGGAGGGGCGACAGCGTTGAGACGGAATGTCACGGTCGGGGTGGTGGGCGTGGTCGCCACCTCGGCGATCGTCGTCGCGCTCGTCGCGACGACGCTGGCGAGCGGCGGCCCGGCGACGAGTCATCCGCCGGTCGCGCACGCAAGCGGGACGCCCGGCGGCACCACGGCAACTCCTGCACCGGCCTCTTCCGGGACGAGCGAGACCTCCACCCCGACCGCGAGCGCATCACCGACGCCCCTCCCGACACCGACGCCGATCCCGACTCCCGTTCTCGTGGCGGCCCCCTTGACCGGCCGGATGGTCACCGCCGCGGTCGCCGCACGACACCCGATCGCGGTGATGATCGACGACCTCCGCGCGGCGCGACCACAGTCTGGCCTCAGCTCTGCGTCGGTCGTGTGGCAGGCGCCGGCGGAAGGTGGCATCCCTCGCTACATGGCGATCTTCCAGGACACGATCCCGACGCTCGTCGGGCCCATCCGAAGCTCCCGGCTCTACTACATCGCGTGGGCGGCCGAGTGGCGCTCGGTCTATTTCCACGCCGGCGGCTCGCCGCAGGCGCTCGCCACGTTGCGGACGAGGGGCAGGGGCCAGTACGTCTACAACGGCGAGGCGTTCCGCTATGAGGGCGGCAAGATCTATCGCCTCCCGACGCGGTCGTCGCCGCACAACCTGTATGCCGCCGGGAAGGACCTCCGGAGCATCGGCAAGTCGCTCGGCGCCAAGGACAAGGACTACACCGCCGCCTGGCAGTTCGCACCCGATGCGCCCGTGGAGTCACGCCCGTACGGCGGCACGATCACGGTCGGCTACCCGTACAACACGATCACCTACAAGTACGACCGAAAGACGAACACCTACCTCCGCTCCGTGACCGGTGAGGCCAAGGAGACCGACGCGGCCGACAAGGTCCGGATCGCCCCGAAGAACGTCGTCATCATGCGGATGCAGTTCGGTCCGCTCAACGACGGTCACCCGGGCGCTCCCCGCCTCGAGGCCGACGTGGTCGGCAGCGGTCCGGCCTGGATCGCGACCAACGGCCGGACGATCAAGGGCACCTGGAAGAAGACGGGGATGACGAAGCCGACCAAGTTCTACGACAAGGCCGGCAACGAGGTGACCCTGACCGTCGGCCAGACCTTCGTCCAGGTCCTGACGACCAGCACGGGGACCTACCCGCTGTCGATCAAGGCAGGTTCCGACACGCCGCCCGCGACACCCGCGCCGAACTAGGCGCGCGGCTCCCCGCGAGCCGGGCGGACACCCGCCGCGGCGTAGATCTCCCTCGTCTCGCTCGCGACCTCCGCCCAGCTGCGCGATGCGCGCCGCGCCGTCTCGAGAGCGACGGTCGAGATCGTGCCGTGGACGTCGTCATCCGCCCAGATCGTCTTGAGCGCGACGGCGAGCCGCCCTGCATCACGCGGCGGGACGAGGAGCCCGGCCGCGCCGACGAGCTCGGGGAGTGGCCCCACCGCGGACGCGACGACCGGGATGCCGGCCGCGAGAGCCTCGATGACCGGCAGCCCGGCCGCCTCCGACACGACCGGCGAGACCGCGGCATGGGCGCCGCGGACAAGGTCGGCGACGTCGCGGACGGGGAGCGCGGGCGCGTAGACGAGCGAACCGCCGACCCCCTTCCGCGCCGCCGCCCGCGCGACCGACGCACGATCATCCGGGCTCGCGCCGACGATCAGGATGCGCGGCGGCCACGCGACCTCGGGCGCGAGCGCCTCCGGTCGGCCGGCCCGTGCCAGATCCGCGAGCGCCGAGAGCAACGTCCCCAGGTCGAGCCGGGCGTCGAACCGGCCACTGAACACGAGGTACCGGCCGTCCAGACCGAGCCGGTCGCGAACGGCGCCGGCCTCGGCGGTCCGCGCGCCGAGTGTCTCGGCCGAAGCGTCGCCCGCCCGGACGGCGAACTCGGGACGCGGCGCGAGCGGAACGACATGCAGCCTGTCGCGCCGGATCCGGAGCAGCCGTCGTGCGGCCCGCGCGGTCGCCTTGCTGCCGACGACGACGGCCGCGGCGTCGCGGAGCAGTTGCCCACGCAGTCGCTGCCCGAACCGGTTGACGGCCGTCCGGCCGAACGCCTCGGGCAGCTCCCATGGCGCGAGGTCGAGCAGCGTCACGATCACCGGGATCCCTGACGCGATCGGCAGAGGGCCACTTCCGACCGCGTGGTAGACCGCCCCTGCGGCGCCGCGTCGCTCCGCGTGCCAGGCGGCACCGACGACGGCGCCCCGCAGCACGAACGGATCCACCGTCATCGCGCCCGACCGGAGCAGACGGGTCGGCGGAAGCTGCCGGCGCCCGACGACATCGAGGCTGGCGAACCGGCCGGTCGGGTCGTCGAGGTCCGAGGCCAGCAGGAACGCGAACGATTCGCCTGCCAGTGGGTCGGCGTCGTACGCGGACAGGAGACCGTCGAGGTATGCCGCGGCGAGCGGCGATCGGTCCGGCGCCTGGAGCGGCCGCGCATCGAGGACGACCCGGACACCTGGCGGCCGGTCCGACGATGCGGCCCCGAGCCGCTCGTGCCCGTCCGCCGTCACCGCGGGCTCATCCGCCCCGACGGCCGCGGATGCGCCCGACGATCTCCTCGGCCCGGAGCTGGACGACGACGACGAGTGCCTCGACGACGATCCGCCGGCTCATCTTCGACTGGCCGACGCGCCGGTCACGGAAGGTGATCGGGATCTCCCGGATCCGAGCCCCGGCCCGGCTGGCCCGGAATGTCATCTCGATCTGGAAGACGTAGCCGCCGGCATGGACTCCGGCGAACGGGACGCCGGCGAGCGTCGCCGCGCGCCATGCCTTGAACCCGCCGGTCAGGTCGTTCTGGCCGAGCCCGAGGACGATGCGTGCGAAGAGGCTGCCGCCCCGCGAGATCACGCGCCGGCCGAGGCCCCAGTCCTCGACGGACCCGCCCGCGGCGTAGCGGGAGCCGATGACCAAATCCGCATCGCCGGCCGCGATCGGCGCGATGAGTGCTCCGAGCGCGGCCGGATCGTGGCTGAAGTCGGCGTCCATCTGGACGATCGTCTCCGCCGCGCCCGCGAGAGCGACGCCGAAGCCGTCGAGGTATGCACGCCCGAGACCCTGCTTCTGGCTCCGGTGCCGGACGCGTACGCGTTCGTCGCGGGCTGCGATCGCATCCGCAAGGTCACCGGTGCCATCGGGCGAGCCGTCATCGACGACGAGCACGGTCGCCTCCGGGAGCGACGCCAGGATGGCGGCGATCATCGGCTCGACGTTCTCAGCCTCGTCGTAGGTGGGCAGGACGACCCACACGCGCGCCCCGCGCTCCCCGCCGGGATCGTCGGCGAGCGCGCTGGACGGCTCGGCCGGGTGGTCGAGGGTGTCGGTCATGGCTGCCGAAGTCTAGCCCGGCCGGGACGACCGCTACGGCGCCTTGACGGTCACGCCGCGGCCGAACCGCGAGGCGCCGATCGAGCTCGTCGCCTCGACGACGACCTCGTACGGGCCGGGCTTCACGTACGCCCCGGCGGCCGTCTTGCCGTTCCACGTCCAGCCGTAGCTGCCTGCGCTGAGCTTGCGTCCGGTCCAGATCATCCGCACGCGATGCGTCCCCTGGTAGATGGCGACCGTGACCGTCGCCGCTCGTCGAAGGACCATCGTGAACCTGTCCGTCCCGCGCGAGCGCGGCGTGAACGAGGCGTGTGCCCATGAGAGCGCCTTGATCGTACGGTCGACGCGGATCCCCAGATCCTTGACCGTGAGGTTGCCGGCCCTGTCGAGTCCTGACGCGCGAAGCGTGTACCGGCCATCCGGGACGACGGCGCCACCGGCGTTCCGCCCGTCCCACGTCCAGTCCTTTCGCGTCGCCGCCGTCAACGCCCAGCTCCTGATCGTCGTGCCCGCCTTGTCCATGATCCGGACGCTCCCGTCGATCGGCTCGTCGACTCGCAGGACGAGGCCGATCGTGTCGTACTGGCCGTTGCCGTCCGGCGACAGGAACGACGATGGGTGCGATGCGAGACCGGCGACCGCCGCTCGCCGGTCCACGGTCACGAGCTTCGCGACCGATGCCTTGTTGTTCGAGATGTCCGCCGCCCAGACCGTGATCCGGTAGGTGCCGTCTGCGACGAGCCTCCCGGCGTCGTCGCGGCCGTCCCAGGTGAAGGCGACCGTCTTGCCCATCACGCTGCCCTGCCGGATCACCGCTCCGACCACGCCGTCGGCGACCGACGCGACGGTCCAACCGAACTTGATATGCCCGGTCACGATCGCCCTGACCGTGACCGTATCCATCCGCCCGTCACCATTCGCGGACAGGAATTGCTGGCTGACGGATGACGCCGAGATGACCGGCGGGACGTTGTCGGTGATGAACTTGTCCTTGAGGGCCTGGTAGAGCTCGGTCCGCGTGCCGTCATAGCCGAGCGCCCAGATCCCGGCGCCGCGGAGGTTCGCGCGGTTGACGAGGTCGTACTTCTGGCCGAGTGCCGTGGCGTCGTCGTAATAGATCTCGCGCCAGGGCTTCACGCAGCCGTACGTGGCGGTGCAGTTCTGGCGCTGGTAGCTCGTCCACGCCGCGCCTTCGACCGTGTCGCGGTGCTTGCCATGGTCGGCCGCGTATTGCCGCGCGATCGTGTAGACGACGGTCGTCGACGCCCCGTTCTTGACGCCCGAGATGTTCTTCGCGTGAAGGCCGGAGGTGGCCGTCGACCAGGCCCGTCCGTAATACGGCACGCCGAGGATGATCTTGGAGGCAGGGATCCGTGCCGTGTATGCAGCGACGGTGTCCCGGATGTCATACGCCGGGCCTGCGATCGGCGCCACCGACCCGACGGGCGTCGAGGATGCGCTCCGGTAGTCGTAGCCCATCACGACGACGGCATCGGCCGCGCCCGAGGCCGTGCCCTTCTCGATCGGGTAGTTCCCGATCCAGCCCGTCGTGTCGAAGGTCAGCTGATATCCGGCGTGGACCTTGTTGAGTTCCGAGCGGACGGTCCGGACGAGTGCCGTGAACTCGTCGGCGTAGGTGGCGACGATCGGCTCGAAGTCGAGATTGACGCCATCTGCGCCTCGATCGCGGATGGCGCCAGCGATCTGGCGGGCGAGATTGGCTCGATTTCCCGAGCTGCCGAGCAGCGACTTCTGGCGGGAGACGCCGGCCGATGACCAGGCGAAGCTCTGGATCGTCAGGACGACCCGAGCACCGCTCGCGTGCGCGGCGTTGATGACCGACGTCATCTTCGAGCTCGTCCAGCCGCTCCAGCCGACCGTCGTCGAGCCGTCGCTGTTCCGCTTCTGGAGGTTTCCCGCGCCCGACGCGCCGACGCCGAAGTAGGCGACCGTGGACAGCTTCTCCCAGTCGTACCGGGTCGAACTCGCGGACAGCTCCCAGTACGGCAGGAAACCGAAGACCTCGCGCTTGAGTGCGCCAGGGTCGACCGCGGCGGCGGGCTGCGCGACGAACGCGGTCGCGGGATCGAGGTACGGCAGGTCGGCGGGCCCGACCGCCACGACGGGCTCCGCAGGAGCGACACCCATCGGCCGCTGCGGGGTCTTCGCGTCGTGGATCGCGGTCCCCGACAGCCGGCCCGCGGGGAGCTCGCGTGGCGTGACGCCGCCGACCACCCAGCGATCACCCTTGCGCGGCTTGAACGGCACGGTGACACGCCCACCCGGGACGAACGCCGTCCGGTCGGCGGCATGCGCCACGGCCTCCTCGTACTGGACCGACGGCCGCAGGAGCTCCGAGGATGGTGCCGCCGAGACGGCCGGTTCTGCCGCGTCAACCCCGGCGGTCGCGGAGGGCAGGGCCGTGATCAGAAGCAGGGCCGCGGCGGCGAGACCCACGAAGCGGGCGCGGACGGACGAGGCGAGCGGGCTTGGGTCGGTCACGACGGGTCCTCGAGCAGTGTCGGAGATCGCCAGACTGCGACTGCCGGCGCGCTCGGACTATCGGTCGATGGTCCCGGTCCGGGATGGTACGGGGCTGTGCAGGGTGGTCCGGTGCGGTCCCCGGACGGCGGTCAGTGGATCGGGTACGAGACCGCCGACAGCTGATAGCCGGCCTTCGTGTCGACGCCGCTGACCTTGAGCCGGACGATCCCCGATGTCCCACCGGACTTGAGGCGGAACGTCGCCTTGTAGCCGCGTGACGAGGTCTTCGTCAGTCTCACGCTCCATCGCGCGAGCCCGGGCTCGTAGACGTAAAGCCTGGAGATCCTGCTGAGCAGCTCCGCCGACGTGATCTTGACGGTGACCGTCTGGCCACGACCCGGCGTCGCGTCACTGGTCCCGAAGCGGAACGCCTCCATGTCGAAGGCGATCGCCTGCGTGGCGACGAGCGTGCCGTCGGTGGCGGTGACGACGGAGGTGTAGCGGCCCCGCGGCAGCATCGTGCCGTCGGTGGCCAGGCCCTTGAAGACCCAGGACTGGGTCCCCGCCGGGAGTGCCACGTCGTCGAATTTCGTCGCGACGACCTGCCCCGTGCCATCGACGATGGTCCAGTCGACGGTCATCGGTCGTGTCAGCGTGAAGGAGAGTGTCGCCGAGCGGTCCAGCGTGTCGAGGTCCTGCGGGAAGAAGAGGCTGCGGCTCGACACCACAGAGCGGAGGGCCCGGATGAGCAGCACGGGACGGTCCACGAACGTACCCGTGTTCCCGGCCCGGTCCTGCGGCGCCACCTTGATGGTGTAGGCGCCGTCGGGCGCCGCGCCGCCACTCGCGGTCTTGCCGTTCCAGCTGATGGTCTCGGCGACGCTCCCATTCGGGATCGTCCACGTCTTCACGAGCGCCCCGGCGCCATCGACGACGCGGGTCACGAGCGCGCCCGTCTCGGCGTTCGTCGCGGACAGGTTGACGGTCTCACGAACGCCATCGCCGTTCGGCGAGAACCACGCCGTCGGGTCGGCGCCCGGTGTGAGCGCCTTGAGGTCGGGCGGGTGGGTGTCCACGACGAGTGGACGGGTCGCTGTGGCGTCGCCGTTGTCCCATGCATCGTCGCCACTGACCGTCACCGTGTAGGAACCGTCGGAGACCGGCTTGCCGGCCACCTTGCCGTCCCACGGGACGGTGAAGGTCGAGCCTGTCCCGGTGGTCTCGAAGAGTGTCGTCCCCGAGCCGTTCCGGATTCGCAGCTTCCAGGCGACCGACTCCGTGAAGCGGCCGCGGATCGAGGCTGTGTCGTGCGATGCGTCGCCATTGGGCGAGAACGGCTCGCCCGGATCGAGGACACGGACGACCGGAGGCGTGCTGTCCTTCGGGGCGAGATCGCTCGCGAGCATGTAGCCCGTGATCGACGGGTCGTCCACGCCCTGGACCTGGACAAGCGTCCCGCCGACGGCCAGGACTTGGGTCGGCTCATCGACGACGCGGAGACGCGTCCCCGCCGGCAGCGTGGTGCCGGTGTCGGCTGCGATGTCCAGCCCGGTGAAGAGCGTGGCGCCATCGGTCGAGACAGCGGCGTTGCCGGGCACGACGAGGCTGGCCGGGTCGGCGCCCGTATCGCCGTAGCCTGCCGAGACGACCTCGTCGGTGGTCACGCCGACGGTCCCGACGGCCAGTGAGCGGTAGAAGCCGGCGGTCGGCGTGTTCGGGTCCTGGTAGACGGTCGCGCCGGAGGTCCGCGCGGACGGGAACGAGACGATGTTGTCGTTGTTGTTGGGCATCGTCCGCCACATGTCCTCGATCGACTGGTGCGTCGTGAAGATCGAGCGGATGTACGACTCGATGCCCGCGTGGCCGTCGGCGATGACCGCCGAGGCGCCGCCCTTGAGGAAGCCGGCTGCGTAGTTGTCCGCCCGCTGGCGGGCGACGGAGACCGACGGGTCCGCGCCGCCTGGCTCCGAGTTGCCCGAGGCGTAGCAGAGGTGGCTCAGCAGGACGACGGCGCCGGGCGCCAGCCCGAGCTGGGCCATGTACGGCTCGCCGTAATACTTGTTGTTGTAGTCGCCGTTGCCGGCGGACGCGTTCAGGCCCATCCCGTCCTTGGTCGTGTACGCGGGGTCGTACGTGTACGGGCTCGGCCAGCCGTTGCCGTGACCCAGGTAGATGAGGACCGAGGCACCGGCCGCGGCGGCCTTGACCTTCGACCACGTCGCGTTCGGGCTGTAGACCTTCACGACGTTCGGGGTGTACTTGCGGGCCTCGGCATACGCGCGATCGGCGTCGGCGCGGTAGGTCGGGGTGACGCTGTGGGTGGCTCCGACCACGATCACGACCTTCGGATCGCCCGTTGCGGCGGCGACGGACGGCACGAGGATGCCGAGCGTCGCGACGAGGACGAGGGCGATGGCGATGGCCGGCTTGCGCAACGTGAGCCTCCGGGAGGGGACATGGCTGGGTGAGCCAGTCCAGACTCGGCGCGCGGCGGATCACACTCAATCGCGGGATGGTCCCGAACGCGCTAGCCCCATCGGTCCGGGGCGAGTGCGGTTATGTGCGGTCTGGTGTGGTGACGGTCAGAGAGGAGCGTGGCGGAGACGCACCAGCAACTCGCTCAGCGGCGGATTCGCGGCGTCACGGTCGGACGTGATCGGCCGTCCGTCGGCGGTCCCGGGGACCACCGGCCACGGGACGGCGACGGCGGCATCGTCCCACGCGAATCCGAGCTCGTCGGAGCCGTCGTACTCGTTGGTCACGAGGTAGATGAGCTGGAGCGGCTCGACGGCGAGGAAGCCGTGCGCGACGCCGGTCGGGATGTAGACCCAGTCATCGGCATCGAGCTCGCGCGTCTCCACCACGGGTGGGCCGTCGCCGCCGAGCGCCGGCCGGACGTCGACGAGCGCGACGAACGCCCGCCCCTCCCCCACGACCCACAGATCGTCCTGATGGCGGTGCAGGTGGAGCCCGCGGACGACGCCCTGGGACGACGTGGACAGGTTGGCCTGGACGAACGTGGCGTCCGGGAACGAGCCCGCGCGCCACAGCTCCCGGAAGGCGCCGCGGGTGTCCTCGTGACGAGCGACGGTCCCGTAATGGACGCCCGGCAGGGCCGACGTCGTGCCGGCGCCGGTCATGCGCGGATCCTCCGTGACCGCAGGAGGGCCGGTGCGTAGTCGGCCATGGCGTCGGGCCACGGCCGCATCGGTTCGCCCGAGGGGAGGACGGTCGGCTCGAGGACCCCCCAGCGGGGCGGGTCGGACGGTCGCTCCCATGTGGAGCCCGGGACGTCCACGACTTCGACCTCGACGCCAGCTCGCGCGACGACGTAGCGTGCCCAGTCGGCCCGCGTCGCGAACAGACCGTTGACGAGATGGTGGATGCCGCCCGTCGCGTCATCGGCGAGCAGCTCGACGATCGCGTCCGCGACGTCGGCGGTGTAGGTGGGCGTCCCCCACTCGTCGTTGACCGCGCGGAGCGGCTCGCCGGCGGCCGCGGCGCGCTCGGCGTTGTCGAGGATGCGGCTCGGGAAGTCGTTGCCGGGAGCGCCGAACAGCCACGCCGTCCGGGCGATGCCGAGGCTCGCGCCAGGACCGGATCGAGCCGCGAACGCCTCGGACGCTAGCCGCTCGGCCGCCGCCTTGGAGGCGCCGTACGCGTTGCGCGGGTTCAACGGCTCGTCCGGCTTGTAGCCGTGGCCATCCCTGCGGCTGCCGTCGAAGACCTCGTTCGTGGACACGATGAGCAGGTCGACGCCGCGGTCCGCACAGGCCTCGGCAAGGTCCCGGGTCGCGAACGCATTGCGCTTGATGGCGAGCTCGGGGTCGAGCGCGCAGCCGTCCACGTCGGTCCACGCCGCGCAATGGACGACGACCTCCGGGCGGTCGGCATCCAGCCGTTCGAGGACGCCCGCTGGTGCGTCAAGATCGAACGCGTCGCGGGCCCACGCGATCGGGCCCGCCGGGCCGGTGAACGGAGCGTCGGCCAGGGCGTCAACGAGGGCCCGTCCGAGACGTCCTCGGGCGCCCGTCACGGCGACGCGCATCAGTCGACCGCGGGCGACGGTTCGGGGGCGGCGGCCTTGGCGCCTGCGAGGCGCTTCTCGTACTGGCGCTCGTACCAGCCATCCCAGTCGCCGGAGCGCGTCGCCCGCCACCACGGCTCGTTCGACCGATACCAGTCGACGGTCGCCGCGAGCCCGTCCTCGAATCCCATCCGGGCCGACCACCCGAGCGCGGCGAGCTTCCTGCCGTCCATCGCATACCGCCGATCGTGCCCGGGCCGGTCCTCGACCTCGCGGACGAGCGACCATGGCTTGTCGAGCAGCTGGAGCAGGAGTGTCACGACCTCGCGGTTGGTGCGCTCCACGGGTCCCGGGACGTTGTAGGTCTCGCCGGTCGCCCCATTGCGCAGGACGAAGTCGATGGCGGCCGCGTGATCGGAGACGTACAGCCACTCGCGGCGCTGGAGGCCGTCGCCGTAGAGCGGCAGCTCACGGTCGTCGATCGCGTTCGTTACGAACAGCGGGATCAGCTTCTCCGGGTGGTGGAACGGGCCATAGGTGTTCGAGCCGCGGGTGACGACCGCG
>JBJMNA010000203.1:0-9060 GCA_045804485.1 Chloroflexota bacterium | reverse complement strand
GCAACTCGCGAACGTGGCGCGGTTCTTCGAGATCGTCCGTTCGCAGTCGGCACTTCTCCGTGACGACCGGGCCGTGTTCGTCGCGCCGCACCTCGCGACACTGATCGAGGCGGGCGACGACCCGGCGACGGCCGAGCTGGATCCGGACGCGGACGCGGTCGCTGTTCTGACCGTCCACAAGGTGAAGGGCCTCGAGTTCCCGGTCGTCTTCCTGCCGGGTCTCGTCGCCGGACGCTTCCCGGGGAACGGACGAGGAGATCCGCTCGCGCTCCCAGCCGGGCTCGGCCGCGGCGATCCACCCAGCACGGAAGCAGCGATCGGCGAGGAACGCCGCCTGTTCTACGTCGCGATGACCCGTGCCCGCGACGAGCTCGTCCTGTCGCATGCGGCCGATTACGGCGGGGCCCGGGCTCGGCGCGTCTCGCCTTTCGTCCTGGAGGCGCTCGATCTGCCGCTCGCGTCGGGCGTTCCTGGCGCCGGCGCGCGGACGACCACGGCTGCCGACCGGCTCGCCACCTTCGAGGCGGCGATGCCGAACCCGTCGGCGCGGGAGGGTCCGATCACCGAGCCGCTCTCGCTCAGCTTCTACCAGATCGACGACTACCTGACGTGTCCGCTCAAGTTCAAGTTCGCGCATGTCCTGCGCGTGCCCCTCGCGCCGCACCACGCGATCGTGTACGGCGCCGCACTCCACAAGGCCGTCCAGCTGTTCCACCACCGCCACGCCAAGGGCCACGTGATGAGCGAAGACGAGCTCGACGAGGTCTTCGAGTCGGCCTGGTCGAACGAGGGATTCATGAGCCGCGAGCACGAGGAGGCGCGGCTGGCAGCCGGCCGCGCTGCGCTTCGGCGATTCCGCGCCGCGCAGCTCGAGCCTGACGCCGTCATCCCGACCTATGTCGAGCGCGAGTTCAGCTTCACGCTCGCCGGGGACCGGGTCCGCGGGCGATGGGATCGTGTCGACGTGGTCCCGGTCGAGGCCGGAGTGGCGGCCACCGCGGGCGTTGCCGCCGACCAGACAGCGGACGTGGTCACGCCGACGCTCGGCATGCTCGGTCCCGAGCGGGTGACGATCACGGACTACAAGTCATCTGACGTTCGCGACCCCGCGAAGGCCCGCCAGCGCGCACGCGACTCGCTCCAGCTCCAGATCTACGCGATGGGCTACGAGGCGATGACTGGCCGGCTCCCGGACGCGCTGTCCCTCCACTTCCTCGAATCAGGCCTCGTGGGGGAAGTTCCGGTCGAACCTGCCCGCCTCGCCAAGGCGCGCGAGAAGATCGCACGAGCCGCGGCCGGGATGCGGGCACGGGACTACACGCCGCAGCCGGACTACCTCGCCTGCACGTACTGCGCGTTCCGGGACATGTGCCCGGCAAGCGTCGCCCGCTGATAGGGCATTGACCTGACTCGACGTGGGTGCCCGGCCGGTCCATCGTTCGCGGCCACCCCCGGATGGACGGGGCCACTGGGGACCGAATCGACGATGCCGACCTTCACCCGATGGTTCCGTCCGTGGGTCACGAACGACGCCGCCGAGGCCCTAGACTCGCTCGTGATGGAGCCGCGCGACCGGACCGCCAATCTGGCCTGCTTCGCGGCCGCCGCCGTCGTCTGGGTCCTCGTCGGCATCGTCATCACGACGCGCGACCCGACGGTCGACCCGAGCGCGGGCTTCGTCGGAGCAGCGCTCATGGGGCTCGCCGTGACACTGACGCTGATCCCGCTCGTGTGGCTGACGGTGTTCGGCCGGCACCGGAGGATCGCGTACCGCGGTGACTGGCTTCGCGCGATCCGGCGTTCCGCGTGGGTCGGGATCGTCGTGTCGATCCTCGTGATCCTGCGGATCCAGGGCTTGCTCGAGCTGCCCATCGCGCTCTTCATCATCGCGCTCGTCGTGGTGGCCGAAGCGACCCTGTCTGCGGAACGCTGACCTCGTCGGGTCACGATCCCCGTTAGGCTGGCGCGGCCGAACGTCCGCCCACCCAGGAGGCCGCGTGCCCGAACTCACTGCCACGCGCCCAGCCGCGCCGAACGAAGACGACAAGGGTCGCCTCGCGGCCGCTGTCGAGGCGGCGCGCGACGAGATCGTCGAGCTCTCGCACCGCATCCACGCGGACCCGGAGCCCGCGTTCGAGGAGCATCACGCTGCGGCCGCCATCGCCGCAGTCCTTGCTCGTCACGGCTTCGAGGTCGAACACCCCGCCGGCACGCTCGCGACGGCCATCCGCGCGACACGACGTGGCGGGCGTCCCGGGGACGGACCCAGGGTCGGCATCCTTGCCGAATACGACGCGCTTCCGGGTCTCGGTCACGGGTGTGGTCACAACACGATGGCGGCATCGGGTGTCGGTGCGGCCATCGCGCTCGCGGCCATCGCCGACGACCTCCCGGGCGAGATCGTCTTCCTGGGCACGCCGGCCGAGGAGCGGGGGAGTGGCAAGCAGATCATGATCGACGACGGGCTCTTCGACGGCATCGACGCGGCGCTCCTGTACCACCCGTGCGACCGCTCGCACGTCGAGTCGTTCCCGCTGGCCTCCGAGGATGTCGATGTCGCCTTCACGGGGCTCCAATCGCACGCCTCGTCGGACCCCTGGCGGGGCAAGAACGCGCTCGACGCGCTCATCCTGCTGTTCACGTCCGTCGGGCTGTGGCGTCAGCAGCTGAAGCCCACTGCCCGGGTGCACGGCATCGTCTGTGAGGGCGGCACAGCGGCCAACATCGTCCCGGACCGTGCATCCGGCTGGTTCATGATCCGGAGCGACGACGAGGCTGACTACGCTGCGATGCGCGACCGGTTTCGCGACATGTGCACGGCCGCCGCATTGGCAACAGACACGACCGTCGAGGTGACCTTCTCAGGGCTTGCCCGCACCATGAACAACAACGCCGTCCTGACCGAGCGTTTCCGCGCGAACATGGCCGCGTACGGCATCGAGGACCAGGGCGACGACCCGAACGCGGGGTCGACCGACATGGCGAACGTCAGCTGGGTCTGCCCGACGATCCACCCCGATCTCGCGATCGCGCCCGAAGGCACGCCCGGCCACTCCATCCTCTTCCGCGAGGCAGCAGCGACTCCGCGCGCCGATGAGGTCACCCTGCTCGCCGCGACCCTCATCGCCCAGACCGCCCTCGACCTCTACCGGGACCGCGACCTTGTCGCCGCCGCCTGGAGGGCGTTCCACGAACAACGCTGACGTGGACTTGCCTCGCCGGTGAGGAGGGTGGGTCAGGGCGAGGCGGAGGCGAGCACGTGAGCGAGCGCACCCCAAGGAGCGTGAGCGAGCGCGCGCAGCCGACAACGAAGCAATGGCCCGCCATCGTCACCGGCCAACGCTGCTACCATCCAACCGCCGCGCCCCGCTGGCCGATGGGTTCGATCGGCGGCGCTTCCCAGCGAGACGAGTCTCCGCAGCGCATCGACGCCGCGACCGTCTTCCGGAGGAACCTCCGTGGCTGAGCGCCCACGCGGATCCCGTGCCGAGCCTGACTACGCGCGCGAGAATGGCTGGGACGCCGAGTTCGAGACGTTCCCCGACTTCGATCTGCCGACCTACGTCGGCCCGGCGACGTTCATGAACCTTCCCTGGATGACCGATCCGGAAGCGATCCGCGCGGCTGCCGTTGACGTCGCGATCGTCGGCGCACCGTTCGATGACGCGGTGACTCACCGGTCGGGCGCGCGCTTCGGGCCGCGCGCCATCCGCGAGGCGCAGTACACCTCCGGCTCGATCAACTCGCTGGCTCTCGATGTCCGGCCGTTCGAGGTCCTGACGGTCGTGGACGCCGGAGATGCGAACGTCGTGCCGTCGTGGATCGAGCGTGGCCACGCGATGATCTATCGCAAGGTCCTCGAGGTCGCGCGGACGGGCGCCATCCCGATCGTCCTCGGTGGCGACCACTCGATCACCTGGCCATCGGCCACCGCGATCGCCGAGGTTCGCCGGCCCGGCACCATCGGCATCGTCCATTTCGACGCCCACGCCGACACCGCCAGCGACGCGTGGGGCGTCCTCGCCAGCCACGGGTCGCCGATGCGCAGGCTCATCGAATCCGGCGCCGTGAGCGGCAAGAACTTCGTCCAGGTCGGGCTGCGCGGCTACTGGCCGCCGCCCGAGACCTTCGTCTGGATGCAGGAGCAGGGTCTCCGCTGGCATTTCATGCGCGAGATCGAAGAGCGCGGCAGCGACGCGGTCATCGAGGACGCGATCGCGGAAGCGCTCGACGGCGCCGATTCGATCTACCTCTCGCTCGACATCGACGTGATCGATCCCGGCATGGCGCCCGGAACCGGAACGCCGGAGCCTGGCGGGATGCTCACGCGCGAGGTTCTTCGCGCGATCCGCCAGGTCGTCGCCGCGGTCGATCTCGCGGGGATGGACATCGTCGAGGTCTCGCCACCGTACGACCAGTCCGAGACCACCGCGGCCGCCGCCAACCGGGCCGCGCTCGAGGCCATCAGCGCGCTCGCGGTCAAGCGCCGCGACGGCGGCCGGGTCCGCTGGGAGGGCTGACCATCGACCGCCCCTCGCTCGATCGACCGGACGCCGCCACCGCGGCGGCGCTGGCCCGCCTGTACGACCTCGATCTCGCCGACGACCCAGGCGACCTCGACCTGTACCTCGCGCTCGCGGCACGCGCCGATGGGCCGATCCTCGAGCTCGCGGTCGGCACCGGGCGTCTGGCCGTGCCGCTCGCCGAGGCCGGACACGACGTGACGGGTGTCGACATCGACCCGGCGATGCTCGCCCGCGCACACGAGCGTGCCGGCGCGAGCTCGGGTCAGGATCGCCTGACGCTGGTCGAAGCCGACATCATCGGCCTGCGCCTCGACGCCGGCCCCACCTTCGGGCTTGCCTTCATCGCGCTCAACTCCCTGCTCGTGCTGCCGACGCGAGCCGCACAGCGAGCGGCGCTCCAGGCGATGTCCGACCACCTCGCACCCGGCGGGCTTGCGGTCGTGGACGTCTGGCTGCCGGACGCATCCGACCTCGCGCGATTCGACGGCCGGATCAGCCTCGAGTGGCCGCGGCTCGACCCGGAGACAGGCGCGATCGTGACCAAGGTCGCATCGGCGCAGCATGATGCCGCCACGGCGACCGTCACCCTCACCGCGATCTTCGAGGAGAGCATCCAGGGCGATCCGGTCCGCCGCTGGGTCCGTCGCGACCGCCTTCGTCTCGTGTCGGTCGAGGAGTTGCGCGGCTTTGCCGAGGACGCTGGACTGCGCATCGAGATGCTCGCGGGCGACTACGAGATGGGACTCCTCGGGGCCGGCAGCGAACGCGCGATCCTGCTCGCGGTCAAGCCCTGAGCGACGCTATTCGAGCGGGGACGACCGACCGAGCCATGCCCCGACCGGGACCACCGGCATGGGTCCCGCGGCCGAAGCCCGTGGTATCGTCCGGCGGATGCCACCGAGCGATCAGACGCGCCTGCTCATCGTCGAGGACGTCCCCCAGGTCGCGCAGTACATCCGCGGCCTCCTCAACTCGCAGGCACGGGTCAAGCTCCTTGATGTCCTGACCGACGGCGGTCGCGTCGTCCCGACGATCAAGGAGCTTCGGCCCGACATCGTCCTCGTCGATGCGCTCCTCCAGGGCCGGATCAAGGGGCCGAAGCTGGTCGAGATGATCCACGAGGAGCAGCTGGGCGTCCCGGTCATCGTCCTGACCGTCCCGCAGAACCCGATCGAGGTGGATCCGGCGCACGGCATCCACGGCGTCCTGTCGATGCCGTTCTCGGGCTTCGATCTCATGACCCGCATCGGCAACGCGCGCAAGGAGTTCGAGGCGCGTCAGGCCATCGCCACGACCCGGCTGATGACCGTGTTCGCGCCCAAGGGCGGCGTGGGCAAGACCACGATCGCCTTCAACCTCGCAGTCGCGCTGGGCCAGCTCGGGCAGCGGACGGTGCTCATCGACGGCAGCCTCCAGTTCGGGGACCTCCGTTCGCTGCTGAAGGTCCCGGTCGATGCGCCGTCGATCCTCGACCTGCCGACCGACAGGATCGCGGAATCCGACCTCTCGGACGTGCTTTGGCGGGACCCGTCGGGGATCGACATCCTGCTCGCGCCGCCGCGGATCGAGATGGCCGAGATGCTCACCCCGCGCGACGTCGACAAGGTCCTGTCTCTCCTGCGACGGGTGTACGAGTCGATCGTCATCGACATGTCGAGCCACCTCAGCGACATCAACCTCGCGTTCCTCGACGCGAGCGACGTGATCATCGAGATCGTGACCTACGACTCGACGACGATCCACAACACCGTCGCGATTGCCGATACGTTCCGCTCGATCGGCTACCCGGCGTCGAAGGTCCGCTACCTCGTCAACCGCGCCGATTCGCCGGGCGGCATCGATCCGATCGATCTCGAGCGCGCGCTCGGCCGCGTGCCTGAGCACCGGGTCGTGTCCGACGGCATGCTCGTCGTCCAGTCGAACAACGAGGGCGTTCCGTTCGTCCTCGCGAGCCCGGATGCGGCGATCACCAAGGACGTCATCCGCGTCGCCGGTGAGATCCTCAACGCGGGCCGGCTAGCCACTGCGGTCGGGCGGTCCTGAGTCGCCATGCCGGATCAGCGTCCGATCGGGGTCTTCGACTCGGGGGTCGGCGGCCTGACGGTCCTGCGCGAGATCGTCCGCCGGTCGCCGGACGAATCGACGATCTATCTCGGTGACAACGCACGCGCCCCGTACGGTGTCCGCTCCGACGAGGAGGTCCTCGCGTTCTCGACGGAGTGTCTCGACCGGCTCGTGGAACACGACGTCAAGGCCATCGTCGTCGCCTGTAATACGTCCACCGCTGTCGGCATCGTCGCGCTGCGCCGCCGCTACTCGCTCCCGGTGCTCGGCGTCATCCGACCGGGTGCGACGGCCGCCGCGCTCGCGACCCGTGACGGACAGGTCGGGGTGATCGCGACGCCCGCGACGATCCGGTCGCACGCCTACCTGCGGGCGATCACCGACGAGGATCCATCCGTCCGCGTCGTCGAGCACGCGACGCCGACCCTCGTGCCGTTCGTCGAGGCGGGCGTGCTGTCGGGTGCGGCCGCGGAAGAGGCCGTCGCGGACGCGCTCGCGCCGCTGTTCGCGGCATCCGAGCCGCCCATCGACACGCTGCTGCTGGGCTGCACCCACTACCCGTTGCTGCGGCCGATCATCGCGGCGCTCGCGGGACCGCAGGTGGCGATCGTCGACTCGGCGACGGCGACCGCCTCGGCGCTCGCGGACATGCTCGACATCAACGGACTCCGGTCACGCGAGGACGGCGCCACCGATCCCGCACCGCCGCCGACGCATCGTCAGCTGACGACGGGCGACCCGGACCTATTCCATGCACTCGCCAGCCGGCTGTTCGGGGCGGCCTTCCCGGACGTCGAACGGATCGAGCTCGCGGTGCCTGCTCGATGACCGACCGACCGGGAGCGGGCCGCCGCCCGGCCTGGCGTGACGACCGCGTCTGGCAGGTCGGGTTCCTGCTCGGTTCTGCTCTTGGTGCCGCGGCGACGGTCGCGGGTCGCCACGCCGAACGGACCGCTCGCGCCGGTGGACTCGTGGACTGGCCGGAGGTCGAGCGGATCGCGATCGCGCGTCTCGCGTCAGCGCGCGGAACCCTCGACGCACGGGAGCTGGCGGCCTCCGAACCCGCCTATGCCGAGGCGATGGCGCGCATCGTCCCGGCGCTTTCGGCGGCGCTCGGCAGCCCGCTGCCCGGCGTCGTCGAACGGTCGGGCGTGGTGGACCGGGCCGGCTGGGTGCGAGCGAACACGGGTGCCTTCCGGTCATTGATGGGCAAGCTGGAAGCGGACCTCCTCGATCAGGTCATCCCACACGGCGGCGGCCTCGCCAAGGCGACCATGGCGCTCGCCAACCGCTGGGTCACGACGCGGCAGCTCGGGTTCCTGCTCGGGTTCATGGGGACCCGCGTCCTCGGCCAGTACGATCTCGCGCTGCTCTCGACCGAGGCGGTGCCGGGACGCCTGCTGTTCGTCGAGGAGAACATCCGCGCGACCGCCCGCGCCCTCGACGTGCCGCTCGGTCCCTTCAGGACCTGGATCGCGCTCCACGAGACGACGCACGCGTTCGAATTCGAGGCGCATCCGTGGCTCCGGCCGTACCTCGCCGAACGCCTGGAGCGCCAGCTGACGCTGTTCGGCAAGGACGCGAAGGGGATGGGTCGCGAGGTCGTCAAGGGTCTCGGCCGGACGCTTCGCGGGGAGGCGGGTGGCGAGCATTGGATCGAGCGGATGATGGGACGCGAGCAGAAGGCGATCTTCCGCGAGATGCAGGCTGTGATGAGCCTGCTCGAGGGCTTCAGCGACTACGTCATGGACGAGGTCGGGCGCGATCTCGTGCCCGGAGTCGAACGGATCAGCGCCCGGTTCCATGAGCGGCGGAACAAGCGGACGCCGTTCGAGCGGTCGATGCTGCGGTTGACCGGCATGGACCTGAAGATCGAGCAGTACAAGAAGGGCGAGCGGTTCGTGCGCGCGATCGCCGACGCACGTGGGTCGGAGGCGCTGACGGCCCTCTGGAGAGGTCCCGAGACGTTGCCGCGTGACGGCGAGATCGAGGCGCCCGCGCGATGGATCGCGCGTGTCCTCGGCGACGCGCGCGGCGCGGCCGGATGACCGACGGCGCTCGCGATCGCGCGGGCCCCGGATCAGGACCGGGTGGCGCACCGACTGCGATCGCGCTGAGCCCGATCCTCTCGGCACGCTACCGGTCGCGCGACCTCGAGCGCATCCGCGCCGCGGCGCCGGGTGCCACCATCGTCAGCCTGTCGGTCGAGGGCCTCGCGGATGGCGCGGTCGATGACGTCGAGGTGATGCTGCGCGGCTGGCTGAGCTCGGACGCGTTCGATCGCATCGTGACGCGCGCCCCGCGGCTGTCGTGGGTCCACTCCGCGACCTCGGGCGTGGAGCGCGCGTTGACGCCTGCCGCACGCGAGCGCGGGATCGTCGTCACGAATGCGCGCGGTGTCTTCAGCCGGCCGATCGCGGAATACGTGCTGATGATGATCCTGGCCGTCAGCCGACGGCTGCCACAGCTG
>JBJMNA010000202.1:0-6202 GCA_045804485.1 Chloroflexota bacterium | reverse complement strand
CGGTGAGCCGCGCACTTCGTCAAAACCGACGCGGACGTCCGCGACGATGGAGCGACGCGCCGTGCGTTGCGGGAGCCATCGTCCGGCCGTATGGCGGCTGGCGAGACGCCCGATGACGACGGCCGCGGCCGCGAAGAGAACCCCCTCGATCCCGACCAATGGGGCCGCGCCGACCGCACCGGCGATCGGTCCGGCGAGCAGGCTGCCCACGAGGTAACCGGCGATCGCGGCGGCTGTGCAGATCGGGAAGAGGCGCTTGGCCTGGCGGACGTCCAGCGAGGACGTCGCGACGGTCCAGGTGATCGTCGCCGCGATCGTGCCGGCCGCCATGACGGTGAGCCAGGCGACGGGGACGACGTCCGGGACGGCGGCCAGGAGGACGAATTCTGCGATCAGCAGGACGCCGACGACAACGAGCGTGATGCCGAACAGCCGCGCCTTGGCGATGCGCCCGAGTGCCGCGCCGAATGCGACCGCGATGACGAGAGAGATCGCCCCGAGCGGGATGTACAGCCACGGCAGCGCGTCGGCCGGGAGCCGGCTCAGGACGAGCGTGTTGACACCGACCTCGCCGATACCTCGGCCCATCTCCAGCGCCGCGAACACGAGAGCGATCAGCCGGATCGTGGCGACCTCGTCGTCGCGCACATTCGCAGCCCGACCCAGGCGTGCCGCGATCGAACCCGAGGCGGGACCCGATGCCATCGGCCGAGGGTACTTCCCGCCGGCTTCTCCTTGCCACTTAGCACCCCGCATCGTGCTATGCGCGATCCGCGCCGTTGTTCGTCGGAATCGTCGCCAGATAACGACCACGGTCGTGCGTTGCAAGGATCAGGCCGTCTTTTCGGCTCCACGCCGGAACCGAACCCGTTTTCGACTGGGCCGACCTCGCATACGACGACCCTCGTTCGTATCTGGCAATGACCGCGGGTGATCAGCGGATAAGGCCTCGTTCGCACACTCCGTGGATGACCGACGGCCTTCGACTTGGACGGATCGCGCGACACATCCGACTCCGCCTTGGATGGCGCCAGCGCGACCTCGGCGACAGGGTCGGGTTGAGCCAAGGCGAGATCTCGCTATTCGAGCGGGGTCGCATCGAGCGCATGCCTGTCGGGACCGTCCGCCAGATCCTCGGTGGCATGGACGCGGAGCTCGTCCTATCCGTCCGATGGCGTGGCGGAGACCTTGACCGACTCCTGGACGCCGGACACGCGCGGCTGTGCGACGACTTCGCGCGGCTTCTCCACTCGGACACATGGGAGGTCGCGCCAGAGGTCTCGTATTCCGTGTTCGGCGAACGCGGTTCGATCGACCTGCTCGGCTGGGAGCCGACGACCCAGACCCTGCTCGTAACGGAAGTGAAGACGGAGGTCGCTTCGGTGGAGGGCACGTTTCGGCAGCACGACGAAAAGGTTCGGCTGGCTCCGCGGATCGGGCTTGAACGGTTCGGTTGGTCGGCGCTGTCTGTCGCGCGTCTCCTCGTCTTTCCGGAGCACCGGACGATTCGCCGACAGGTCGAGGACAAGCGGGCGCTATTCGATCGCGTGTATCCGACGCGGAACGTCGCTGTGCGTCGGTGGCTCGAGACTCCTGACGGACCGATGTCGGGACTGCTGTTTCTGCCAGGTACGAACGACGCTCGTGGTATGCGCGGTCGCATGACTCGAAAGCGGGTGCGAGTCGCTCAGAGCGGGCTGAACCCCGCCGAGTACGACGGTCGCTGATATCTGGCGAGCATTCAGGCCGAGTGGACGCCGGCGCTCGCATTGCACGAATGGCGGTCGTATCTGGCGGGCCGGCGTGGCGCTCGACCAAGGTCCGCCTGATGGGCGACACTACGCGGACACGATGACCGGGCCGCGAACGGCGGCCGACGCGCGAAGGAGCGATCGATGGCCAAGGTGACGATGCCCCAGCTCGGCGAGAGCGTCGCCGAGGGGACGATCGGGAAGTGGCTGAAGCAGCCCGGCGACCATGTCGCGAAGTACGAGCCCCTGGTCGAGGTCGTCACGGACAAGGTCAACGCCGAGGTCCCGTCACCCTTCGAGGGTGTCCTGCGCGAGATCCTCGCCGAGGAAGGCGCGGTCGTGCCGAACAACGCCGAGATCGCGGTCATCGAGACTGCCGATGATGGTGCGACCGATGCGGCAGCGTCGGTGCCCGCAGCGGCGCCGGCGCCACCCGAAACCGCGGCCGCCAAGGCGCCGCCTCCTGCTCCCGCCGTCACGACCCCGGCGGCCGCCGTGCCGACCCCCGCCGTCGCCGCCGGCCCGGCGGGGAGCGATGAGCGAGGCCCCACCGAGATGGCGGCCGCGGCCCACGCGCCCGGCGTCGCCGCACCCGCGAACGCCGACCCCGATGCGCGGATGACCCCAGCCGTCCGCCGACTCCTCCGCGAGCACGACCTGACCGCAGCGCAGATCCAGGGGACAGGCGGTGGCGGTCGGATCACGCGCGACGACGTCCTTCGCGTGGTCGAGCAGATCCGCACGGGCGCCCCGGCCCCCGCCGTCGCAGGTCGCGGGAACGGATCGGCCGGCCCAGGCACAGCCCCAGCCGGACCGGCCGCAGCGCCCAAGACCGCGCCGACCCTACCGGCGGGCGCCGCGATCGAATTCCCGGCCGGCACGGACGAAGTCCTCGTCCCGATGACGCAGATGCGCAAGGGCATCGCCGCGCAGATGGCGCGGGCTCTGGCGGTGCCGCACGCGTACGTCCAGATGGAGGTCGACGTCACGAGCCTGGTCAGGTTCCGCGACCGCAACAAGCGCGACTACCAGGCGCGCGAGGGGATGTCGCTCAGCTTCGTTCCATTCGTGGTGAAGGCTTCCGCCGAGGCGCTGAAGCGCAACCCGACCTTCAACGCGCATTGGACCGATGCCGGGCTGCTTGCCAAGCGGCGGATCAACATCGGCATCGCCGTGGCCGTCGACGACGGCCTCATCGTGCCAGTCGTCCGCGACGTCGACAGCCTGTCGATCAGCGGCCTCAACAAGGCGATCGCGGAGGTGTCCGAGCGGGCGCGAGCGGGGAAGCTCAGGGTCGACGACTTCGGTGGTGGGACGTTCACCGTGGACAACACCGGCTGGCTCGGCACCAACATGGTCATGCCGATCATCAACGTGCCCGAGGTCGGGATCGTCACGATGGACCGGATCACCAAGCGGCCGGTCGTGGTCGAGACTCCCGAAGGCGACGTCATCGCCATCCGCTCGATCATGAACATGGTCCTCGCCGTGGACCACCGGGCCAATGACGGGGCCGGCGGCGCTTCGCTGCTCCGCGACATCAAGACGTGGCTCGAGGGCGTCGGCGCGGAGACGCCGGTCTACTGACCCGGCCCCGACCATGCCGCGTCGCGTCTTTCTGACAGGCGGCGCAGGGTTCGTCGGCGGAGCGGTCGCGCGCCAGCTCCGAGCGATCGGCGACGACGTCGTCGCCGTCGTGCGCGACCCCTCGACCGCGGGGCCGCTGCGCGACATCGGCACGGAGATCGTCGAGGGCGACCTCCGATCCATCGACGCGATCCGCGAAGCGATGGCCAGGTGCGACGCCGTGATCCACTCCGCCGGCTCCTACAAGGTCGGTATCCCGAAGTCGGAGCATCCGCGGATGGACGAGGCGAACGTCGCCGTCACCGAACGCGTCATGGACGCGGCGATCGACCTCGGGATCTCGAGGGTCGTCGACATCTCGACCGTGAACGTGTTCGGGAAGACGGGCGGCGCTGTCCCCGACGAGTCGTACGAGCGCGACCCGGCGAAGGGTTTTCTGAGCTACTACGACGAGACGAAGTACCGCGCGCACAAGGCGGTCGTCCAGCGCATCGCCGCTGGCGCGCCGATCGTGATCGTCCAGCCGGGAACGGTCTACGGGCGGGATGACCACAGCGGGATCGGCGAGCAGCTCAAGGCCGCATTCGAGGGCACGGCACGGTTCATCGCGCTGGGAGACCTCGGAGTCTCGCCGACGTACGTCGACGACCTCGCCGCGGGAATCGTCGCGGCACTGGATCGCGGACGCCCGGGCGAGAGCTACGTGATGGCTGGCGAGAACATGCGGTTATCCGACGCGATGGCGATCGCGGCACGAGCCGGCGGCAGGCGGCCGCCCAGGCTCCGTTTCCCGACCACGATGCTGAGAATCGGTGCGAGGTTGGCCCCGAACGGCGGGGCGCTCATCAACCAGCCACCCAACCTCGCGGAGATCGTCAGCTCATCGCTCGGCGTGACCTACTGGGCAACGAGCGCCAAGGCCGAGGCCGAGCTGGGATACCGGTCGCGGCCGCTGTCGGTGGGGGCGGTCGACGCCTTCGGGCCGGCCTGACCGCCTCGACGTACACTCGACCCCGACGATGACGACCCGCGACCTCCCGATCTTCGAACCAGCTGCAGCGAACGGGCACGAGCGCATCCTGCCGTCGATCGCCTTGGGTGGCGGCCTTGCCGGTCTCCCGGCCGCTGATGGGACGACGGCCCTCCGCCGGCATCCCGATTGGATCCGCGCCCGGATGCCGTCGGGCGAGAACTACCACGAGCTGAAGGGCCTGCTTCGCGGTCTCGCGCTCAACACGGTGTGCGAGGAGGCACGCTGCCCGAACATCGGGGAGTGCTGGGACCAGCGCACGGCGACGATCATGATCCTCGGCGACACCTGCACGAGGGCATGCGGGTTCTGCGCCGTCAAGACCGGCCGCCCGACCTGGTTCGACGCCGACGAACCGCGCCGCGTGGCCGAAGCGATCGGCGCGCTCGGACTCGAGCATGTCGTCGTCACCTCGGTCGCGCGTGACGACCTGCCGGACGGCGGCTCCGGGATCTTCGCCGAGACGATCACCCGGATGCGCGCGACGTCGCCCGGCATGGGCATCGAGGTCCTCATCCCGGACTTCGATGGCTCCGACGACCGACTCCGCACCGTGATGGACGCCCGCCCGGACATCCTCAACCACAACCTCGAGACCGTCCGACGGCTGCAGAAGCCGGTTCGAAAGCGAGCTCGATGGGATCGGAGCCTCTACGTCCTCCGCCGCGCGAAGGAGATGGCCGGGGAGATCGGCTATCCGGTCCACACGAAGTCGAGCCTGATGGTCGGCCTCGGCGAGACTCGCCCCGAGTTGACCGAGGCCTTCAAGGCGCTGCGGGCGGCTGATGTCGACATCCTGACCGTCGGCCAGTACCTCCGGCCCACGCTGAAGCACCTTCCGCTCGAGCGCTACTACCACCCCGACGAGTTCGCCGAGATGAAGGTCGAGGCCTTAGCGCTCGGGTTCAAGCACGTTGAGTCCGCGCCGCTCGTTCGCTCGAGCTACCACGCGCGCGATCAGGTCCCCGGCGCCGACCTCGCCCGAGCCCGCCGCCAGGCGACGCTCGACGCCGACGGCCACATCGTCCCGCTCGCGGGGTAGCCGCTCCCTGATCCGGCCGTGCGGGCGTGACGCGACTGTGATGGCGCGACGATATGGTCACCGACGCAACGGCGGAAGGACCGGAGCGTCACGATGACATGAGCGTCCCACCTGCAGATCCGGATGGTCGAGCGAACCGCGTCCTCGTCGCGATCGTCGCCCCGTTCTACATCGCGTGGGTGGCCGTTGGGGCCGGTCTGTCAGCCGTCGGGAAGGCGCTTCACGCCGCGTCGTCCGCCCTGTGGGCTGGTGTCCTGGTCCTGCTCCGGCCGGTTCGCGGGTTCCTGCGTCTGATCGACCAAGCGATCGCCGCGTTCGAACGCGGAATCGCGTGGGTGGTGGCGCCCTTTGCGCGTGCGACCGGTCGACTCGCGCAGGCCGTTCGCAACGGCCTCGCCGCGGCCTGGGACGAGCTCGTCGCGCTGGCGCAGAAGATCGGCAGGGCGATCGCGCCTGCTGTGCGCGCTCTCGGCCACGTGGTCGAGATGGCTTTCCGCGGTCTCGGCCGCGCCGCCGGAGCGGCGGCTCGCGCAGTCGCGATCGCCGCCGGCGCAGTCTGGCGGGCGATGCGGCCGGTCGTCGTCGCGATCGCTCGCGGCCTGCGGGTCGTCGCGGATGCGGTCGCAGTGCTGTTCCGTGCCGTGGCATCGGTCGTTGTCGCGGTCGCGTCCGCCGTCGGCGCGGTCGCGTCCGCGGTCGGCGCGATCGCTGCGGTCGTCGGTCGCGCCCTTGGGACCGTGACGACGGCGATCGGACGGGCTTTGGCGACGGGGATACGCGCGGTCGCGATCG
>JBJMNA010000201.1:0-15762 GCA_045804485.1 Chloroflexota bacterium | reverse complement strand
GAGGAGATCGCCAGCTTCGGCGCTTGGCTCGAACAGCTGATCGCGGAGAGCACCGGAAAGCATGGTGTCGGGATCGTCCCGGTCGACCTCGAGCCGCTCGGTCCCCCCGACGTCTACGCCGCCGACCGGGCGTTCGTCCGGATCTCGCTCGCGGGCGGCACCGATGGCGGCCGTGACGCGCTCGCGGACGCGCTGGAGGCTGCCGGTCACCCCGTCATCAGGATCGAGATCGCCGACCCGATCGACCTCGGCGCCGAGTTCGTGCGCTGGGAAGTGGCGACGGCCTTCGCGGGGGCCGTGCTCGGCATCGATGCATTCGATCAGCCGAACGTCGAGGAGGCAAAGCAGCTGACCCGCGACGTCCTCGCTGCAGTCGGATCAGGCGATGCGCCGACCCAGGCCACCGATCCGATCGCCGTCGGCGAGGGCCTGACGCTCTACGGCGATGCAGCGCTCCGGCTCACCGCGGTCGGCGGCGACGTCACCGGCGAGCTCGCCCGACACCTCGCCAGGCGACACCGCGACGCGTACCTCTGCATCCAGGCGTTCATCGCGCCGAGCCCCGCCCGCGACGAGGCCTTCGCGCGGATCCGCACGCTCCTGCGCGCACGGACCGGGCGGGCGACGACCGCCGGCTACGGCCCGCGGTTCCTCCATTCGACCGGTCAGCTTCACAAGGGCGGGGCGCGGATCGGCTGGTTCATCCAGCTGACGTCCGATCACCCGGACGACGTCGAGATCGCTGGCTGGCCGTACAGCTTCGGCCAGCTGATCGACGCCCAGGCGGCCGGCGATTTCGCGGCCATCGACGGGCACGACCTGCCGATCGTCCGCGTCCACCTCGGCGCCGATCCCGATGCCGGGTTGGCGGCGCTCGAGGCCGCGCTCGAACGAGCCCTCGACCTTCCGACCGCGCGCACGACCGACACATCCACGGAGGCCTGACGACAATGCGCATCGGGTTCATCGGTCTGGGCCGGATGGGGGCCAACATGGTCCGGCGGCTCGTGCGCGACGGCCACGAGATCGTGATCTACAACCGGACACCCGAGAAGACGCGCGAGATCGCTGCCGAGGGGGCGACGCCGACATTCTCGATCGCCGATCTCGTCGGCGCGCTGGAGAAGCCACGTGCCGTCTGGGTCATGGTCCCGGCAGGTGACGCGACCGAAGCGCAGATCCACGAGCTCCTCGAGCACCTCGAGCCGGGTGACACGATCATCGACGGCGGCAACACGAACTTCCACGACGACGTCCGGCGTCACGCCATGCTCAAGGAGAAGGGCATCGGCTATATCGACGCGGGCACCTCGGGCGGGATCTGGGGGCTCCAGGTCGGCTATTGCCTGATGGTCGGCGGCGACGCCGCCACGGTCGACCCGCTGGTCCCCGTCTTCACCACGCTCGCACCTCCCGGCGGGTATCTGCACGTCGGCGGACCGGGCGCCGGGCACTACGTGAAGATGGTCCACAACGGGATCGAGTACGGCCTGATGCAGGCCTATGCCGAAGGCTTCGAGATCATGCACGCGAGCGACTACGACCTGGACCTCGGCGGGATCTCCGAGCTGTGGATGCAGGGCTCGGTCGTGCGGTCGTGGCTGCTCGAGCTCGCCGGCCGCGCGTTCAAGGCGAACGGCGCCGACCTCGAGCACCTGAAGGGCTATGTCGCCGACTCGGGCGAGGGACGCTGGACCGTGCAGGAGGCGATCGACCACGACGTCCCGGCGCCGATCATCACGCTGTCGCTCCAGACTCGCTTCCGTTCCCGCCAGGACGACTCGTACGGCGCCAAGGTCCTCGCCGCGCTCCGCAACGAGTTCGGCGGCCACGAAGTCAAGACCGAATAGCGTCCTCGTCGATGGCAACGACGCGCGTCAAGCCAAAGGAAGCGGCACCGCTCGAGGCGCCGGCGGACCAGCCGATCCCGGCCCAGCCTTCGCCGCGCCCCAAGGACGCGCCGCTGACGATGAAGGACCTCCGCGAGGCGCGGACCGGTAAGCGCCCGTCACGCGCCAAGCCGGTCGAGAACGTCCTTCGCGAGGGACTCCGCCTCGAGCGCGTCCCAGACCCATCGATCGTCGTCCTGTTCGGTGCCACCGGCGATCTGGCCCATCGGAAGGTCATCCCGGCGCTCTACCACCTCTGGCGGACGAACCTGCTGCCGCACGAATTCATGCTCGTCGCGATCGGCCGTCGTCCGTTCAGCGACGAATCGTTCCGAGCCGAGATCCATACGGCTCTGGAGAAATACAGCCGCGTCCTGCCGCTCGACACGGACGCCTGGGAGTCGTTCGCCCAGCGCATCGACTACCTCCAGATGGACTTCGACGACGCGGCCGGGTTCGAATCTCTCTCCGCCTACCTCGACAAGCACGACAAGGAGCACGGGACCCACGGCAACCGGCTCTTCTACCTCGCAACCCAGCCGTCGCAGTTCGCGGAGATCGTCGCCCAGCTCGGACGCGTCGGACTCGACCACGAGCTCCACGAAGGCGGCTGGCGGCGGGTCGTCATCGAGAAGCCGTTCGGGCACGACCTCGACTCTGCCAAGCGCCTCAACCGCGAGGTCGGCAAGGTCTTCCGCGAGTCGCAGGTCTATCGCATCGACCACTACCTCGGCAAGGAGACCGTCCGGAACCTGTTGGTCTTCCGCTTCGGGAACGGGATCTTCGAGCCGCTCTGGAACCGGCGCTACGTGGACCACGTGCAGATCACCGTGGGCGAGTCGATCGGCATCGAGAACCGAGGCGCGTTCTACGAGCAGACCGGCGCGTCGCGCGACGTCCTCCAGAACCACCTTCTGCAGCTGGTCTGCCTTGTCGCGATGGAGCCGCCGGCGACGTTCGACGCCAATGCGCTGCGCGACGAGAAGGTGAAGGTGCTGCGGGCGATCTCGGCAGATCCGACGGGTCCCAAGAGCGACGTCGTGCGCGGTCAGTACGGTCCTGGCTGGGTCGCGGCGAACAACGTCCCCGGCTATCGCCAGGAGGACGAGGTCGACCCCGAGTCCGAGACCGAGACGTTCGTCGCCGCGCGGCTCACGATCGACGACTGGCGCTGGTCGGGCGTCCCCTTCTACGTTCGCACGGGAAAGCGCCTGCCAAAGCGCGCGACGGAGATCGCGATCCAGTATCGCGACGTCCCGCACCGCCTCTTCAAGGACGAGGGCGTCGAGCCCGACCCGAACCTGCTCGCGATCCGGATCCAGCCGGACGAGGGGATCATGCTGCGGTTCGGCGCCAAGGTCCCGGGGCTCCGGCTCGACATCCGGTCGGTGACGATGGATTTCACGTACGGGTCCGCCTTCAGCGTGGACTCGCCGGATGCGTACGAGACGCTGATCCTCGACGCACTCCAGGGAGACGCATCGCTGTTCACCCGGGCGGACGAGGTCGAGGAGGCGTGGGACATCGTCGACCCGATCATCAACGCCTGGGCCGAGGGACCACCGCCGACCTTCCCGAACTACGAGGCCGGCACCTGGGGGCCAGAGGCCGCCGATGAGCTCCTCGCGCGCGATGGGCGCCGCTGGCGCCGGATCTGACCCGTGACGTTCACGTTCGTCCCGCCGCCGACCGAACCGACCCTGCGGTGGTCCGCCCGTGCGCACTCGATCGCCGAGGTCGAGGCGGAGCTGTCGCGGATCTGGGCGAGCCAGGACATGGCCGTCCGCGTCGAAGGCGAGACGACCCGCCATATCGCGGCCCGGACCAACGTGATGAACCTGATCGTCATCGCGCGACGGCCGGAGTTCGCCGAGAGATGCGCGGCGACCGTCCAGATGCTGACCGGGCGGCACCCGTCGCGGACGATCGTGATCCAGTCGGCCGACCCGGACGGGCCGTCGTGGCTCGACGCCCGGGTCGAGGCGCATTGCGTCATGCCACGCCCCGACGCCCCCGAGACATGCGCCGAGACCATCCACCTGACGTGTGGCGGCGAGTCGGGACGGCATCTCGCGGCCATCGCGACGCCGCTGATCATCCACGACCTGCCGGTCACCGTCTGGTGGCCGGGCGAGCCGCCTCTCACGAGTCCCTCCGCGCGCGACCTGCTCTCCGCAGCGGATCGACTCGTCGTCGACGGGTCGACGTGGAGCGGCGATGGCCTGGCTCGGCTGCGCGAGATGGCGGCGCTCGGCGAGTCGACCCGACTCGCGATCAGCGACTTCGCGCTCGCGCGGCAGTCGCGCTGGCGCGAGGCGATCGCGTCGATCTTCGATGATCCCGATTTCCTCCCGTACCTCCGCTCGATCCGCCGCATCGCCGTCACCTACGGGACGCATGACGAGACCGGCGCGCTCGGGTCGACCAACCTCGTCAAGCCGGTCTATCACGTCGGCTGGCTCGCCTCACGGCTCGGGCTGACCGTCCAGCGGCCGCTGGCGGTCGGTGGCGGACGCGTGCCGCTGGGTGCGGCTCGGCCGGGCCGTGGCACGGGCGGCAAGCCGGTCATGGCGCGCGGCCTCGTCGCCACGCTCGCCGACGGCCGTGGCGACATCTCGGTCGTGGTCCGGCCCGTCGCCTCGACGATGCCGGCCGGGACGACGCTCCGGGTCGAACTCCTTGCGGAACGTCGCGGCTCGGAGTTGCGGGCCGACGTGACCGCCGAGGCCGAGACCGTGCACGTCCGCGTCTGGCAGGACGGCGTCGAGGTCCTCGATCGCCATTTCCGTGCTGCGCGACGCACCGATGCCGACCTTCTGACGGAGGCGATCGAATCGGGCGGTCGCGACCCCGTCGCCGTGGACGCGCTCCGCGCCGCCGCCGCGCTCGTCGCCGATCCCGCGCTGTCGTGAGCCGACCGAACGTCATCGTCGTCGCCGACGCATCGGCCGCGGCGCAGGCCGGTGCTGATCACATCGCGGAGGCGCTCTCGAGCGCCGTCGATGCCCGAGGACGCGCGGACTGGGTGACGACGGGTGGCTCGTCGCCGACGGGCATCTATCGCCTGCTCGCGTCAGAACCTCTCGTCGACACGGTCCCGTGGCCGCGCGTCCACGTCTGGTGGACGGATGAGCGGTTCGTGCCGCGCGATCACCCGCTGTCGAACGCCAAGCCCTTCGACGACATCCTCCTCAAGAGCGCACGCGGCGAGAAGGGACCGTTGTGGGACGCCGGGACTCGCGTGACGATCCCGTTCGATCAGGTGCACCCATTCCGAACCGCGGAAACGATCGGCGCGGGCGGGACGGCCGCCGACTGTGCCCGTGAGCTCGCAGCCGAGCTTGCCGCCGCCGACCTCCCTCGCGCCGACGGTTGGCCGGTGTTCGACCTGATGCTGATCGGCGTCGGCCGCGATGGCCACCTGATGTCGGTCTTCCCCGGGTCGGCCGCGTTCGACGTACCCGAGCTGGCGCTCGCGATCCCCGCGCCGACGCACATCGAGCCCCACGTCGAGCGGGTCACCCTCAACCCGGCGATCGTCGGCGCGGCGCGCGATGTCCTCGTCGTCGCGACGGGGTCGGACAAGGCGGCCGCGATCGGCAAGGCCTTCGCGCAGGCCGGCGACCCGAAGGCGCTGCCCGCGCGCGTCGCGGTCCGCGAGGGCGCGACGTGGATCATCGACGAGGCGGCGGCCGCGGAGCTGCCCCGGCCTTGATGGTGGCCACGTCCGGCCCATCCCGCATCGTCGCATCGCGCGACTCGACACCGATCGCGGTCTTCTCCGATGGTTCCGGGCCACCGGTCGTGCTCGTCCACGGCGCGACGGCCGACCACACCACGTTCCGCGTCGTCGGGCCGATGCTTGCCGCGAGCTACACCGTCCACGCCATCGACCGCCGCGGCCGAGGCGTGTCGGGCGACACAGCGCCCTACGCCATCGAGCGCGAGTTCGAGGACGTGGCCGCGGTCGCCGACGCGCTCGCCCGAGACAGCGGGACGGCGGTCACCGTGGTCGGCCATTCCTACGGCGGGCGCTGCGCGCTCGGCGCTGCGCTCCTGACCTCCTCGATCGGACGCGTCGTCTCGTACGAGGGTGCACCGACCCCGTCCGGCACCTCATACCACCCGCCCGGCATCGAAGATCGGCTCCGCGCGCTGCTCGCCGCCGGGGACCGCGACGCTGCCCTCGCCACGTTCTTGAGCGAGGTCGTCGGGATGCCGCCAGCCGATCTCGACGCCTACCGCGCGGACCCGATCTGGGCGGTCCGCGCCGCCGCTGCCAGCACCATCCTGCGCGAGCTCGAGGCCGAGACCGATCCGGCAGCGTCGCTTGAGCGGCTAGGTGCCGTTCGCCAGCCGGTCCTCCAGATCCTCGGTGGCGACAGCCTGCGCGTCTTCACGGACGCGACCGCGGCCCTCGACGCGCGGCTCTTTGACGGCCGGGTCGCGGTCATCGAGGGCGCTCGGCACGCGGCGCACCACACCCATCCGGAGGCGTTCGTCGGGCTCATCCGCGGCTTCGTCGACTGACAACGGATACCATCGACGCATGACCCATTCGACCACGGCCGCGCCCGCCTACTCGCCCGGTCTCGAGGGCGTCATCGCGGGCGAGACGAGCCTGAGCTCGGTCGACGGAGAGCGCGGGCGGCTCCTCTACCGCGGATATCGGATCGGCGACCTCGTCGCTCGCGGCACGTACCCGGCCGTAGCGAACCTCCTCTGGACGGGCGATTGGGACGCCGGGCACCACATGCCGACGGGTCCCGTGCCGCCCGTGGTGATGGACGTGCTCCGCCTCCTGCCGAGGACGACGAAGCCGATGGATGCGCTCCGGACGGCCGTTTCGGCTTGGGGCGCGACCAAGCAGCTGCCGTGGCCGCCCACGATCGAGGACGCCCGCGAGCTCACCGCCTTTGCGCCCTCCGCCCTCGCCGCGTTCGCGCGACTCCGTGCCGGGAACGAGCCGATCGACCCCGATCCGAACCTCGACCTCGTCCAGGGCTTCCTCTACCAGCTCAACGGCACACCCGCCGACGACGGCACGGCACGGGCGCTCGATGCCTACTTCATCGTCGGTGCGGACCACGGCTTCAACGCCTCGACGTTCGCAGCGCGGGTCGTCACCTCGACCCGGTCGGACCTTGCGTCCGCGGTCACCGGGGCGCTCGGCACGATGAAGGGCCCCCTCCACGGCGGCGCGCCATCGGAGGTGGTCGATCAGCTCAGCAAGATCGGCTCGCCCGAGCACGCCGAGGAGTGGGTCCGCGACGCGCTCGACCGCGGCGAGCGGCTGATGGGTTTCGGTCACCGGGTCTACCGCGCCTACGATCCCCGCGCCGCGGCACTCCGCGCGGTCGCCGAGGGGATGCCCAACCGCCCCGACTGGCTCGAGACGGCCATCCGGGTCGAGGACGTCGTCCTCAAGGTCCTCGCGGAGAAGCACCCAGACCGGCCGCTGAAGACCAACGTCGAGTTCTACGCGGCGCCCGTCCTGATGGGTGTCGGTCTCAGTCCGGACCTCTTCCCGGCGACCTTCTCGCTCGCCCGGACGGCCGGTTGGACCGCACACGCGCTGGAGCAGGCCGCGAACAACCGGCTCATCCGTCCGGACGTCATCTATGTCGGGCCAGCGGAGCGTGACCTCCCGGGCTGACCGTTTCCCCGCGCGATCAGCCGACCGCGCCCGTGATGACCGCGACGACGAGGCCGACGTAGACGAGGTAGAACGCGCCGCCGATCAGCAACGACCGGCCCCGCAGCGTCCCGCGCCGGGCCATCGGGATGAAGATCGCGGCCGACGACAGGAAGGCGATCGCGGCCGAGGCGAACGCAAGGTACGACCCCTCGGCGACCACCCACGAGCTCGAGGCAAAGACGAGCCCGACGACGGTCGGGATGCACGACTGGAAGACCATCGCCCCGGTGATGTTGCCCATCGCCAGGGTGGGCTTTCCCTGGCCGACCCAGATGACGGAGTTCAGCTTTTCGGGCAGCTCGGTCGCGACGGGCGCGATGATGAGGGCGAGCAGCACGCTGTCGACGTTCAGCTGGTGGGCGATGTCCTCGATGGCGCCGACGAAGGCGTACGCGCCGAGGACGATCAGCCCGAGCGCCACGAGCACCTGGAGATTGACCACGCGGAACCGTGGCACCTCGGGCCGGATCCGGTGGTGGTGCCGGTCGAGTGGGTGGAACCGGAGGGGCAGGAGATCCTCGGCGTCGACGTCGGGGTCGGCCTCGAAATGGCCCTTGACGTACCAGCCGTACATCCCCAGCAGGACGGCTGCGACCAGCCACTTCAGCCATACTGGCTCGAGCGGCAGGAACGCCGCGCCGATCGCGATCGCGTAGGCGATCCCGAAGTAGCCCATGTCGTGTGCGAGGACCGCCGTGTCGACCCGCATCTCGTCGCTCGTCCCGCGCCGCCTTGCGACCCACAGGACGGCGACGCCCGTGACGAACATGGCCAGCGTCGAGAGCATGAACGGCGCACCGAGGATCGCCCCGATGCCGACGTCCGTCGACGATTCACCGGTGGCGAAGATGATCGCGATGATCGGGATGAGCGTCTCGGGCAGTGCCGTCCCGACCGCCGCCAAGACGGAGCCGACCGCCCCCTCGGCGAGCCCGAGCTTCCGGCCGAACCATTCGATGCCGTTGGTGAAGAGTTCGGCGCCGAGCAGGATCATCACGAACGCCCCGGCCAGGATCAGGATGTCCACGCGGTCGGAGCCTCCAGAGAGTCGATGGTCGATGTCCAGCCGGGTCGCGACCCGGCCGTGATTCGGGCTACGCTCGTGGCGAAACCCTAGGAACGGGAGGTCGTCGCATCTTCGAGATGTTCGCGGAGGTTCCCGCGTACCCGCTCGTGTTCCCCATCTTCTGGGGCGCGTTCGCAATCTTCGCGCTGCTGATGGTCCGCCGTCTTCGCGTGTTCGAGGCGGTGCAAGCAGTCGGACCGGATCTTCGCGGCGCGATCCCGACCCGCGCCTGGGGCGTCATCCGCTATGCCTTCCTGCAGAGCCGGATGTTCCGTGAACGACGTGTCGGCGCCTTCCACTATCTGCTGTTCCTCGGGTCGACGCTCCTGCTCATCGGCAACATCAACGTCGTCACCGGCGGCCTGGTGCAGCGCGTGACGTCGTTCCCGTTCGAGGGTCAGATCTGGGTCTTCCTCGTCGCCATCCAGAACCTCGTCGTGATCGGCGTCTACGTCTCGCTGCTGTACATGGCCAAGCGCCGGCTGATCGACCGGCCGTCGCGACTCACGTTGTCGCGGACGGGGATGCTCATCCTCGTGATGATCTTCCTGGTCGTCACGACCGAGTTCCTCGCGCAGGCATTCGAGGCCGCCGCATACGGCGACATCCCGGGGGCGTTCGCTGCGAATGCGATCGCCGTCCCGCTCCGCTCGTTGTCGACGACGGTGCTGGAAGGCGCCTTCGTCGTGCTGTGGTGGGGGCACGTCGTCGTCCTCGCCGCGTTCCTCCTGTTCATCCCGACCAACAAGCACTTCCACGTCTACACGAGCTTCGTGAACATCTACTACCGCAAGCTCGCTCCGCGCGGCCAGCTGCCGGTCCTCGACATCGAGGATGAGAACGCCACGTTCGGCCTCAAGACGCTCCAGGACCTCGGCTGGAAGGACCTTCTCGACGGATACACGTGCACGGAATGCGGCCGCTGCCAGCAGGCGTGTCCGGCCTGGAACACCGGGAAGCCGCTCAATCCGAAGACATTCATCATGGGCATCCGGGACATGTCGGAAGCGGCCGAGAACAAGCTCGATATCATCCCGAACTCCCCGATCGTCCGCGACACCTACGCGCTCGATGACACGACGGTCCCGGTCGCGTCGCTGATGACGCCGATCGTCGACACGGCGATCCCGTACGAGGCCGTGTGGGACTGCGTCACCTGCGGGGCGTGCGTCGAGGCGTGCCCGGTCCTCATCGAGCACGTCGACAAGATCGTCGGCCTGCGCCGGAACCTCGTCCTCGAGGAGAGCCGCTTCCCGGCCGAGCTGACCGGCGCGTTCCGCTCGATGGAGAGCCAGGGCAATCCATGGGGCCAGCCGGCATCGGCGCGGCTCGACTGGACCGCGCCCCTTCCGTTCGAGGTCCCGACGGTCGCGGCGATGGCAGCCGATAGCCGGCTCGACGAGCTCGAGGTGCTCTACTGGGTCGGCTGCGCGGCGGCCTTCGACACGCGCAACCAGAAGGTCGCCCGGGCCGTGGCGACGTGTCTGCACGCGGCCGGCGTCCGGTTCGCCATCCTCGGCCAGGAAGAGTCGTGTACCGGCGACCCGGCGCGGCGGATGGGCAACGACTACGTCTACCAGATGCTCGCGATGGGCAACGTCGAGACACTCGATCGCTACGGGATGGCGAAGCGGACGATCGTCACCGCCTGCCCGCACTGCTTCAACACGATCGGCAACGAATACGGCCAGCTCGGTGGCGCCTACACGATCGTCCATCACTCGACGTTCCTCGCGGGCCTCGTCTCGTCCGGGCGGCTCGCGACCGTGCCCGAGGAAGCGGGCTCCGTCACCGGTGACCATCGGCCGGGCACGGTGACCGTCCACGACTCGTGCTATCTGGCCCGCTACAACAACGTCATCGCGGCACCACGCGACGTCCTCGGTGCGGCCGGCGTCTCGATCACCGAGATGGAGAAGTCCGGCCGCCAGACGTTCTGCTGCGGCGCCGGCGGCGGCCACATGTGGATGGAGGAGAACCGCGGCACGCGGATCAACGCCGAGCGGACGCGCCAGGTGCTCGAGACCGGGGCCGAGACGGTAGCGACCTCGTGCCCGTTCTGCATGGTGATGATGTCCGACGGCCTCGCCGCCGCCGACGGCGGAACGTCGGTCAACGCGATGGACATCAGCGAAGTGCTCGCGGCCCGCATCGCGGCCGTCCCGGACGACCGGCGGCTGCCCGTCGTCTAGGTCGTCCTAGAGCCAGCCGCGCCTGCGGAAGTAGGCGACGAGCAGGATGAGCATGATCCCCATCATCAGCATGATCCCGAGGAACGCGAACTCCTCGCCCTCCCCCGGGACGGGCACGTTCATGCCGAAGATGCTCGCGATCAGGGTCAGCGGCAGGAGGACGACGCTCACCGCGGTCAGGATCCGGAACGAGTCGTTCAGCCGGTGCGACAGGACCGATTCGTTCGTCGACTCGAGCGCCTCGATGACCTCCTTGTAGTTCTCGAGCGTGTCCCAGATGCGCTCGGCGGCGTCCGAGATGTCATCGAAGTAGATCTCGAGCTCTTCCTGGAGGTAGCGCTGCTTCGTCCGCTCGAGGTCGCGCAGGACGGCGCGCTGCGGTCGGACGATGCGGCGGAAGTTGATGATCTCCTGCTTCGCCTCGGAGATGTCACGGACGATCTCGGACGAACGGCCCTCGAAGATGTCGTCCTCGATCCGGTCGAGCTTCATCTCCATCTTGCGGAGCATCGGGAACGAGGCGTCGACGCAGGTGTCGACGATCTTGTAGAGGAGATAGCCCGTGCCTTTGGAGAAGGTCGCGTCGCGCAGCTCGGCCTTCTCGCGGTAGCGCTCGAACATCGCGGTCAGTGGGGGCAGCGGGATGCTCGGCAGCGTGATGAGGTAGTCCGGTCCCATGAACAGGTCGATCTCGGCGGTCAGGATCCGCGAGGTCTCCTTCTCGAACATCGGGAAGTGCAGGACGATGAAGACGTAGTCGTCGTACTGGTCGAGCTTGGGCCGGTTGTTGCGCGAGTAGACGTCCTCGTAGTCGAGCGGGTGGAAGTCGAAGTGCTCCTCGAGCCAGTCGCGGTCCGCCGTCCGAGGCGACTCGATGTGGATCCAGCGGATCCCGGCCGCCTCGATGATGTCGGGCGCAGAGACGGCGACCGCCGACAGCGCGTCCACGGGGACGGCATTGCGCCGACCACGGGGCCGCGGCAACGGACGCGGGAAGGCGAGGTTCGGCACGACACCATCGTAGCGCCGCAGATGGCGCCGACTGTCGCGTCAGTCGTCCCGCGGCCCTGCCGAAAGAGCCGGTCCGCGGTACCGTACAAACCCCATCCTCGACCTTGCCCATACGGGATGAGACCTTGCCCACACTCAGATCGAGCGCGACAAGATGACCGACCTCTCCGCCTACGGAGGCCTCGGACGCAGCGGGCCGCTGTGGCCCGAATCCTGGCGTCGGCGACTGCCTGACATGTCGGCGGGCGGCCTCCTCGTGGCCGCGGTCGTCTGGCTGGGCATCGTCGCGCTCGCCCAGCCGGACGGGAGCCGGCTCGGGACGGGGCAGGAGGCGATCTCCTACTGGGGTCCGAGGCTCGACGCGATGTATGCCAATGCCGCGTGGACGACGACCGGCGCCTATGTCTATTCGCCGGCATTCCTCCAGCTCATCGCGCCGCTCAAGGCCCTCCCGTGGGTCGCGTTCCTTGGCGTGTGGACGGCCATCCTCATGGTCGCGGTGCGCTTCCTGACGGGGCCGCGCCTGTTCGCGATCGGGATCGTCCTCGCCACCGCGGAGCTCGCCGGCGGGAACATCTCGCTGTTGCTCGCGGCGGCGATCGTGGTCGGCTTCCGGTGGCCCGCAGCCTGGGCGCTCATCCTGTTGACGAAGGTCTCGCCCGGGATCGGGCTGCTCTGGTTCGCGGTCCGACGCGAGTGGCGCAACCTTGGCATCGCCCTCGCCGCCACCGCCGCCGTCATCGCCGTCTCCGTCGTGATCAAGCCGGGGGCGTGGCTCGAATGGTTCGACGTCCTGTCATCGATCGCCGGTCGTGACCCCACGTGGGCGGCGATCCCGATCCCACTCGCGGTTCGCCTGCCGATCGCCATCGCGGTCGTCGTGTGGGGCGCCAGGACGGATCGACGCTGGACGGTTCCCGTCGCCTGCATGCTGGCGCTCCCGGCGCTGTGGTACGGCGGCCTGACGATGCTGCTCGCGGTCATCGTCCTTCGGCAGCAGGACGAGTCCGCGCAGCTCGCCGTCGAACGGGCGGCGTAGGGATCACGAGCGGAACCGGCGGTCAGAACTCGACCGGCGTCGGGGGATGATCGGCGGCCGTCAGCTGGTGTGATCCCGCCGGCTGGCGACGGCGGAGGTAGATGAGGACCGCGCCGAACAGGAACACCGATGACGCGGCGACGAACAGCCCGTGGACGCCGGTCGCGGAGGCGACCACCGCTCCGGCGGCGGGACCGATGATCCCGGCCGCGTAGAGCGGCAGGTAGACGAGATTGAGCGCTGCCGACCGTCGCTCGGGCGGAAGCTCGGTGGCGAGAAGCCCGAAGATCATCGAGCTCACGGTCGCCGTCGCAGCGCCCAGCCCGACCGCGAGCAGCGCGAGGCCACCGACCGAAGCAGCGAGCGGCATCAGGAACAGCACGACGCTGGCGCCGCCGAGGGCGGCGATCAGCACGGGACGGAACCCGATACGGTCCCCGACCACGCCCCCGAGCGGCGACACGAGCGCACCGACGAGGGCCGCCGTCCCGGACACGAGGGCGATCGCCGACGCGAGGCCCGGCCCGAGTCCATTGATCCCCTCGACGAGCAGCGGGATGTACGGCCGGCTCATCTGGATCGCCACGAAGCTGATGCCGAAGATCGTGAAGATCCGGCGGGTGGCGCGATCCGTCAGGACCCCGCGGAGCGACGCGTACGCAAGGTCGACGATGCGACCGCTCGGCACGACCTCCGGGCGGACCTCCTTGGAACCGAACGTGACGAGCGCGGCCGTCCCGACCGAGAGCAGGGCCGAGAGCGCGAACACCGGCGGGAGCGCCCAGCCGAAGCCGTCGATGAGGATCCCCGCGAGCGCCGGTCCGATGGCGAACCCGACCGGCCCGGACGCTCCGAAGATGGCGATGGTCGTCCCGAGCCTGTGCCGCGGCGTGACGTCGCGGATACCGGCCAGCATGATCCCGGTGTTGCCGAGCTGGAACCCGATGAGGAGCATCGCGAGCGCGACCTGCCAGGGCTCGCGCGCGAGCGCGACAGCCGCGAACACGACCGCCTCGACGAGGGCGCTGCGGACGATGACGACCTTCCGGCTGTACTTGTCCGCCCACGCGCCCCAGAGCGGGACGAGCGGCATCCCGACGACGAAGATCAGGGCACTGAACAGGCCGATGAACGAGAGCCGCTGTTCGTCGGGCACGCCCATCTGGCGGAGGTAGGTCGGGAGCAACGCGAAGATCTGGCTGACGCCGAGGCCCTCGACCATCGACGTCACCCAGAAGACGGCGACGAGGATCCGCCAGTCCTGGCCCGCGCGCGGCAGGCCGGGATCGCGGGCGTCGTCGGTCACGGCCATGGGATCGGAGCCTAGCCGAAGGCGTCCTCACGCGCCGCGAGGCGGTTCCGAGGCGCCCCACCATTTCCATCGTCGCCAGATATCGATGGCGCTCGTGCTATGCCGGGACGAGGGTCACGGAGACGACCAGACGACCCGAAAACGCCTCCGTTCGCCGCCAGATACGACGGTGGGTCGTGGGTGACGAGGATTTGCGACGCCGAGTCGCATACCACGACCCTCGTCGATATCTGGCAAGAAGTCGGGCGCCGGACCTCGGGCGCCGGATCTCGCAAGACGACGGCGCGGCGCACACGAAAGCGCCCGAAGGAACTGGTGGGGACCTCCGTTCGACGGGTCCTGCGGCTGCGAACAAGTCCGCAGTCACTGGTCGTCGCCGAGTCCCTCGCTCGCGGGCCTTGCGGCCTGTGAACCTGGTTCTCGGGACCGACCCGAGGATCACTCCTCCGACCGGTCTGGCGGTTCTACCTGCCCCTTCGGGCAAGACGAAATGTACGGCCGGGCGCCCGGCGCGCACAACGGGCTTGTCCACGAACTTGCAAGACTTTGTACCGAACTTATCCCCGAACCTGTGATGACTGTGGACGGTCTGTGGATACACTCGCCCGGGAGGTCGGATATGGCTCGTCTGCTGGGTCGTCTCATCGCAGCGCAGGACGGCTGGGCTCGTCCGCTCGGCGATTTCAACCACCGCTGGTTGCGTGCCCTCTTCCGCCCGATCTACCCCGTCAAGGACTTCCTGAACGGGACGTGGTTCGGCCACCCGGTTCACGCTGCGATGACGGACCTCCCCATCGGGACACTCGTGCTCGCCGTCGTGCTCGACATCGCGGGGCAGAATTCGGCAGCCGACATCGCGATCGCCGCCACGATCCTCTTCATGCTCGGTGCCGCGGTGACTGGCGCCGCCGACTACACCGATACGGACGGCACCGCCCGCACCCGGGCGACGACCCACGCGACGCTGATGGTGGTCGCGCTGATCATCCTCGTCGTGTCGCTCGGTCTGCGCGCTTCGGGTGACACCTACCGGTCGCTCGCGGTCGCGCTCGGCATCATCGGGTTGCTCGTCGTCCTCGCCAGCGCATTCATCGGCGGCGACGTGGTCTACGCGTTCGGCAATATGGTGAATCGCCATGCGTTCCGCGGAGCCGGGACGAAATGGGTCCGGCTCGACCTCGGTGACCTGACAGACCTCGCTCAGCTTCCCGAGCTGACGCCGAGGAAGGCGAAGGCAGGGATCAACGACATCGTCCTCGTGCGGACTGGCGGCACGGTGAACGCGCTCCACGCGGTCTGTGCACACGCCGGTGGGCCGCTGGCCGAGGGAACGGTCGTCGATGGCTGCATCGAGTGCCCATGGCACGCCTCACGCTTCCGGCTGACCGATGGCGCGCTCCGGCAGGGACCGTCGGTCTACGAGCAGCCGGCCTACGAGATCCGTGCGGCCGAGACCGGCGGCTACGAGGTCCGGCGCCAGCAATAGGCGACCGCCATCATCAGCGGATGCCGGAGATCGTCCTGCCCGACCCGAGCCTGGTCGTCCTCATCGGTG
>JBJMNA010000200.1:0-8155 GCA_045804485.1 Chloroflexota bacterium | reverse complement strand
GACCCAGTCGTCGCGGCCGGGGCCGGCGTCGCGTTCGAACCAGGAACCGCGGTCACCCGCGGAGTCGCGGTCGCACCGGGAGCGGCGCTCGGTTCGACGATCGCGACGTTGCCCGTCGTCCGATCGAGGACGGGCTCGTCCGGGACCTTGAAGCTGATGAGCAGGATCAGGGCGACCGCGGTGATCGCGAGGGCCGCCAGGCCACGTTTCGGCATCGTCGCGTCCTAGCTCTGTGGAGCGCCAGTCGCCTGCGCGATGAGAGCGGCGGCGTCGGAGATCGGGAACGCGAAGCCGAGGCCCTGGGCGTCCGCGGAGACGGCCGTGTTGATGCCGATGACGCGGCCATTCGCGTCGAGCAGCGGCCCGCCGCTGTTCCCGGGGTTGATCGCGGCGTCGGTCTGGAGCAGGCCCGTGAGCGTGTCGGGCTGGCCGGTCTGCTCGTCACGGACGGTGATCGTCCGACCGGTCGCGGACAGGATCCCCTTCGTGACCGACTCGGTGAACGTGCCGAGCGGGCTGCCGATCGCGACGACCGTCTGGCCGACCTGGAGCGCGTTCGAGTCGCCGATGACGGCCGGCTTGAGCCCGGTCGCGTCGATCTTGATGAGCGCCAGGTCCTTGTCGTCCGATTCCTTGACGATCGTCGCCGGGAATTGGTGCTCGTCCGCGAGTTCGACCGTCAGCGACTGGCTGCCCGCGACGACGTGCTTGTTCGTCAGGATGTAGCCATCGGCCGACAGGATGACGCCCGAGCCGACGCCGGTCGAGGGGATCTGCGCGAAGCCGCGCGAGGAGAAGCCTTCCGAGGTGATGGTCACGACCGAGTCCCGCACCGCGGCGACCACGTCGGTCAGTTCCGGAGCGGGCGCGCTGGTCGCCGATGCAGCCGCGGCGACGGCGGGCGCACCCGCCGGGGCAGCCGTCGGGGTCGACCGAAGCGGACCAGCGACGAGTGCGGCCGTTCCGCCTGCGGCGAGCATCGCCGACAGCAGGACGACAGCGGCGATGCCGAGCAACCCTCCGCCTCGCCGCGACGCGCCATCGCGGCGCTCGATCGTCGACGGTGGCTCTGGCGCGGCTGGTGACACCGGTTCCGCGGGGGCCCACGCCGGCGGGGCGGACGTCGCGGGCGCCCACGTCTCGTGAGTCTGCGTCTCGCGCGGCGTGACCGGCCGGGCGGTCGGCTCCGGGATCGACTGGTACGGCGCGTACGGGTTCATCGGTCGGTCGTCGGGTGTCATTGGCGCCGGAGGCGGCGCCTGCTCGTCGGTCATCGGAAGCTCCGATCGTGCTGTGGACGCGAAGGTCGTTCGCTCACTCCATGGAACGCCAGGTCCATGAGATGAACGTGAAAAGGAAACGCGGCCCGAGGTCCCCCTCGACCTCGAGCCGCGTCCAGAAAGTGTTTCAGGATCCGCTCAGCTTGCGCCGCTCGATGGCGCCGGCGACGCGGGGGCGTCCTTCGGTCCGAGACCGTCCGGGAAGCCCGGATGGCCCTGGCGACCCTTGCCGATCCCGCCACGGACCGCCGCCGCGTCAAGCGAGCCATCAGACCGCTGCGTTCCCTCGGCGATGATGAACGACCCGACCTTGAGATCCGACAGCGAACCGGCATTGCCGGCGACCCGGTATTTCGTGTTCGAATCGACGTGGATCGTGGCCGTCGTGCCGCCGGGCTGGGTCACCGTGATCGTGTCGCCGTCGATGGCACTGATCTGACCGACGACAGTCGGCAGGACGACGACGATGGCCGTCACGGAGTAGGTGCCGTCGGTGGCCTTCACCTCGCGGAACCGGATCGAGTCGCCGACCGCGAGGTCGCCGATGGCGATCGTCGCGCCGCCCTTCGTGATCGTCGTGGAGTCGGTCACGGTGATCGTCCGGGTCCAGCCGTCCTCGGTCTTGAGCGAGAGCGACGATCCGTTGATCGCCGTGATCGTGATGTCACGGAAGCCGACGCCGAACCCGCGGCCACCGCCGGGGAACCCGCCACGGAAGCCCTTTCCCGCGCCGTCGTGCGGACCGTCGTGGTCGGGGTCCGTGCCGTTCGGCTGCGTGGTGTTCGGGTCCGCACTGGCCGCCGGCGCCGGTGCTGTCGCCGACGCGGACGGATCGGCACCGACGGCCGAGACGGGGCCTGAGGGACCCGGCGACGCGCCCATCGCCGCCGCGACGCCGACGAGGACGAGCAGTGCGGAACCGGTGATGACGCCGACGCGAGTCGCCGTCGAGTGGCCGCGGCCGACGGTCACCTGCTCGTGGAACGCGACGCCTTCCGGCGGCGCCGACAGGACCGGCGCGACCGGCACGAGCGGAGTGACGGGCTGGAGGGGGGTGGGAGTGTTCGACTCGGTCATCGGGACCTCCGAGATGCGTGCGATGCGGTGATTTGGAGTCGGTCGTTTTGGCGAATCTGGTCGCCGTTTCTTCGAGGCGTCTGAGAATAGGCCTTAGTAGGCGAATCGCTCGGCGTGGATCTGCTTCTTCGGGAGTCCGATCTCGCGAAGCGACGACTCGACCCGCTGCATCATCCCGACGGGACCACACAGGAAGACGTCGCGATCGGCGATGTCGGGAACGAGCCGGGCGAGCGACGACGCGTCGAGCGGATCGCCAGCGCCATCCCTGCGCGGGCCGATGAGGTAGTGGACCCGTGCGGCGCGACGCTGGGCGAGGGCATCGAGCTCCGTGCGGAAGATGATCTCGGGAGCGCTTCGGACGCGATAGATCAGCGTCATGTCGCCCGGGTTCGCGGGCAGCGCCTCGAGCAGGGCGCGCAGCGGCGTGATGCCGATGCCGCCGGCGATGAGGAGGACCTTGGGCCGCGTGCGGCGCGCTCCGGTCAGGACGCCATAGGGTCCCTCGACGAAGACGTGCGTCCCGACCGAGACGCCGCGGAGCACCTTCGACCAGTCGCCGAGCTCCTTGATCGTGATCCTCAACCAGGCGCCGTTCGGGGCGGAGGAGATGGAGAACGGGTGCGCGCGCCACCAGCCGTCCCAGGTGAGGAACCGCCACATGAAGTACTGCCCGGAGCGCACCGCGAGCTGGTCGAGGTCGCGACCGGTGACGTAGATGGAGTACACGCCCGGACCTTCCTCGACCACGTTGGCGACACGCAGCTGATGACGCGCTGAGAGCCAGACCGGCTGGCCGATGCGGAACACGACGATGAATGCGGCGGCGATCACGTACAGCGCGACCCAGTAGCCGACCGCGATCGGGTCGTGGATGAAATCGGCGCCGACGAAGACCTGATGGAGGAAGCCGAGTGCGATCGCGAGGTACGCGTAGAGATGCAGGCCGTACCACGTCTCGTAGGCGAGCCGTCGTCGCGCCGCGCGTACTGAGCTGACCGCCACGAGACCGAAGAGAGCCCCGCTGACGACCGCCATGAGCACGTACGGGTAGGTCGTCACGAGCGTGATCGCCTCCGCGACGACGTTGCTGCCGTCACCCAGGGCATAGCCGGTGACGATGAAGACGCCGTGCGCGACGAGCAGCCAGACCGTCGCGAACCCGAGCCATCGGTGGGCCGCTGTCAGCCCGTCCATCCCGAAGATCTGGTCGAGCCATGGGCTCCGCGACATCAGGACGAGCTGGATCAGCGCGAGATACGCGGCGTAGAGACCGGTCAGCTGACCGATCGCGGTGAGCTGTCCGCCGAGCGTGGACAGCTGGTCGAGGCCGTCGTGGCGAAGCCACATGCCGAGGATGATCACGCCGTTGGCGACGAGGACCGCGACGACGTCGACGGCAGCGATGCTCCACGAGCGCGGGAGCGGGACCGGGCGGTAGGGCGGTGTCGGTCGTGGGCGAGGTGTCACTTGGCTGGCCACACGCCGCAGAGTGGCCCGTGCGCCTGAGACGACGCTGAGAAACGCGCCGATGCGTGGCGCGACGCCATACTTCCCTCCGTGAGGAGGTCGGCGTGAAGGTCGTCGTCACCGGTGGCAGCGGCAAGGGCGGGACGTGGGTCGTTCGGGACCTGCGCGAGCACGGGCACGACGTCCTGAACGTCGATACGCGCCATGACGGGAGTGCGTTCGGGCTGTGCATGATCGCCGACCTGACCGACCTCGGGCAGACGCAGGAGGCGCTTGCCGGTGCGGACGCCGTCGTCCACTTCGCCGCGATCCCCGCACCCGGGCTCCGACCCGATGGCGAGACCTTCCGGATCAACGCCCTCTCCACCTACAACGTGTTCGCGGCCGCGGCCGCGCACGGCATCCGGCGAGTCGTCTGGGCATCGTCCGAGACGGTCCTCGGGCTGCCGTTCGACACCCCGCCCGCGTTCGCGCCGATCGACGAGACGATCGAGCCGAGGCCGGAGTCGTCGTATTCGCTGTCGAAGCTCGTCGGCGAGACGATGGCCGATCAGTTCGCGCGCCGGACCGAGACGGAGTTCGTCGGCCTCCGGATCTCGAACATCATGGTCCCCGGCGACTACGCCCAGTTCCCGAGCTGGCAGGACGACGCGACGATCCGGAAGTGGAACCTGTGGGGCTACGTGGATGCGCGCGACGTCGCGCAGGCCGCGCGGCTGGCACTCACCGCCGCGGTCGATCGCGCCGAGATCTGCATCGTCGCCGCCGAGGACACGGTCATGCTCCGCCCGAGCGCGGACCTGATGGCGGAGGCCTTTCCCGGCGTGCCGCTTCGGCGGTCTGTCGAAGGCCGTGAGACGCTGCTGTCGATCGATCACGCTCGCCGCCTTCTCGGCTACGAACCGGCGTACCGGTGGCAGGAGCAGCCGGACCGATGACGCGACCGCGCCGGATCCTCGTGTGCGAGTGCATCCAGGAAGTCTCGACGTTCAACCCGGTCCCGAGCACCGCCGACGACTTCGATATCCGGACGGGCGACGACTTCTTCGCCGCGCACCTGGGGCACGAGACGGAGGTCGGTGGCGCGCTGGCAGCGTTCGATGAGGCCGGGGTGACGGCCGTGCCGGGGTTCGGTGCCTGGGCGTACGCGTCCACCGGGGCGCTGAGCGCCGACGGGTTTCGAACACTCGCCGATGGCTTTCTGGACGCCGTGCGTCGGAATGCGGACGTCGACGGCATCTACGCCTGCCTCCACGGCTCGATGGTCGCCGAGGACGAACCGGACCCCGAGGGATATCTCCTCGCGGAGACACGTCGGATCGTCGGCGAGGAGATGCCGATCGTCGTCTCGCTCGACCTGCACGGCGTGCTGACGCGCCGGATGCTGCGGGAGGCGGACGCGACGGTGTCGTACGTGACCTACCCACACGTCGATCTCCGGTCGACCGGTGCGCGGGCGGCGCGGCTGCTTCTGCGGATCCTCGACGAGGGCGTCAGGCCGGTGACGGCCAGGGTCGCCGTGCGGGCGCTCGTCCGCGGCGAGGAGCTCATCACCGACACGGGCGCGTTCGGGGCTCTGACGCGTCGCGCCGCAGCACTCGAGGCGGACGACGGCGCGCTCGCCGCCGGGATCCTGATCAGCAACCCGTTCACCGATGTCCCGGAGCTGCAGACGAGCGTGTTCGTCACCACCGACGGCGACCCGGACCGCGCCGCCACCGAGGCGATAGCGTTGGCGACCGACTTCTGGGCGGTCCACGAGACGATGGTCCAGCCGCTTATCTCGCTCGACGAGGCGGTCGCGGCAGCGAAGGCAACGACACACGGGACGATCATCCTCACCGACGCGGCGGACGCCCCGAGCTCGGGTGCGTCCGGCGACAGCAACGCGATCCTCCGAGCGCTCGCCGACGGCGGCTATCCGGGTCGCGTCCTCGCACCGATCGTCGATGCCGCGGCCGTGGCAGACGCGGAGGCCGCTGATGTCGGCAACCACGTCTCCACGACCATCGGTGGGCGTTGCGATCCGGCCCGATTCACGCCGATGCCTTTCGAGGGCGTGGTGTCGGCGCTCGGTGATGGGTCGTATCGAAGCGAGTCGGACGGACTCGAATGCCGCGCCGGCCCGACCGCCGTCCTGAAGAGCGAATCCGCCACGGTCGTCGCGACGAGCCGCCCGGTGATGCTCCACGATCGATCGCTGTTCCTCGCGCACGGTCAGGACCCGCGCGATTTCGATGCGGTCATCGTCAAGTCGCCGCGCTGCGAGCCGCGTCTGTTCGACGCCTGGGCCGCGCGGACCGTCCATGTCGACGCGCCGGGTTCGACCAGCGCCAACCTGCGGACCCTGGGCCACACCCGCTGCCCGCGGCCGATCTTCCCGCTCGATGACGACGTCCGGTTCGAACCGGTGGTCGAGATCTACTCCCGGGCGGGCGCCGAGATCACCACATGAGGATCCGCGAGATCCACGCGGTGGGCCTCCACGGTGCGACCCCGGAGGGCGGCTGGAGCCAGGAGCTGCGGCCTGAGGATTCGGTGCACACGCTCGTCGCGGTCGTCACCGAGGAGGGTCCCGTCGGCTACGGCTCCGCGTTCACGAACGTCGACCTCGTGCGAGCGGCGCTGTCGCAGCTCGAACCGCTCTACCGGGGCGCCTCCGCCATCGAACCCGAGCGGACGAGCGAGATCCTCCACCAGAACACGTTCTGGCTCGGTCGCGGCGGGACGATGACCCACACCATCAGCGCCATCGACATCGCGCTGTGGGACCTGCTCGGGCAGGTGACGGACCAGCCGGTGAGCAGGCTGCTCGGTGGTCGTCACCTCGAGCGAGTTCGAGCGTACGCGTCGATCCTCATGCGCGAGCCCGACGCGCTGGCGGACCACCTCGCGAGCCTCGTGGCCGATGGTTTCCACGCGTTCAAGCTCGGCTGGGGTCCGTTCGGCCGGGTGAGCGCCGCGATGGACGAGGCGATCGTCGGCCGCGCCCGAGAGGCGGTCGGGCCGGACGTCGCGCTGATGGTCGATGCGGGAGGGAGCGACGCGTTCTGGCCGAACGGTTACAGCTGGGCGCTGCGGACGGCCGACATGCTAGCCGCGTACGACATCGGCTGGTTCGAGGAGCCGCTCTCGCCTGATGCGCTCGACGATTTCCGACTGCTGCGCGAGCACAGTCGCGTCCGGATCGCCGGTGGCGAGGTGCTCACGCGTCGACAGTCGTTCGTGCCCTGGCTCCAGGGCCACGCCCTCGACATCGTCCAACCCGACGCCACCAAGGTCGGCGGCATCAGCGAATCGCGACGGATCGCCTGGATGGCGCTCGACAATGGGATCGCGTTCGTGCCGCACGGATGGAACACCGCGCTCGGGCTTGCCGCCGACCTGCAGCTCGCGTCCGCCATCCCGGGGACCGCCTTCGTCGAATACCTGACCGGCTCGCCCTACATCGATTCGATCGTCGCCGAGCCATGGCGGCTCGACGAAGACGGGATGCTCGCGATCCCGGACACACCCGGACTCGGCGTCGCGCTCGACATGGATGCGGTCGCGCACCACGCCCGCGGGGAGAGGCTGCCGGCCGCGCGCTGATGTCAGAGCTGTCACCGCTGGATCCTGAACCGGTCGGCCCGCCACGCGATGACCGACGCTGGCTCGCGGTGCCGGTCCTTGTCATCGCGTTCGTGCTTGTTGCCGTCGTAAAGCCGTGGGGCGGTCCGCGGTCCGCCGACGTCACACCTGCCGCACCCTCAGGCATTGCCGTCGTATCGTCGGCGGCGCCGGTCACTGCGACCGCGAGCGCCGTCACGCTCGTCACCGACGGAACCCCCGTTGCCGCGGAGCCGATCTACGCCCACGAGATCGAATCCGTGCCGTGGGCCAACGAGCTCGCCGCCGATGCCGGTGGCGCCTGGGCCTGGTCGGACACCGGCGTCGTGAGACGCGTCGCCACGTCGGATCTGGTGCAAAGGACCGATCTCGGTCGTCCGGACGGGGCACCAGGGCCACTCGGGTCGCGCGGCATCGCGGTCGCCTGGTCGCAGGTCTGGGCGTCTGACGGCGCACACCTCGGACTGGCGCGCCTCGATGGTGACACCGGCGCCGTCGCCCAGCGGATCCCCCTGTGGGCGACGGACACGCCGACCACGGTCGATCGCGCCGGCGGTTCGCCCAACGACCGATGGGCGAGCGCTTCGGGCTTCGCGATCGACGGTGATTCGATCTTCCTGCCGAGCATCGCGCCCCGTCCGAACGATGTCGTCGCGCCGGCCGGGGCTGATGGACAGCTGTGGCGCATCGATACGACGGGAACTGGGCCGGCGACCTGG
>JBJMNA010000199.1:0-4292 GCA_045804485.1 Chloroflexota bacterium | reverse complement strand
GTATTCCCACGCGATCGCGGGCGGCGCGGGGAGGGTGTAGTCGACCGTCGCCATCGCGGACTTCGGCTCGACGTAGACGCGCGTTCGCGCCTGCTCGGTGGTCCAGGCCGCATCGAGGTCGGCGACCCACGCGGTCACGTCGCCGAGGTGGTCGTATCCCTCGCGATGCTCGACGAGCCCCAGCGCGCCGGGGTCCTCGATTCCCGCAGCGCGAAGGCAGTCCTCGGTGTACAGCGCGTATGCCCGGAACCCGGTCATCTCGGTCACGGCGTTCTTCAGAAGCCGGTGCGCGACGATCACCGGACTGCCGACGAGCTCCTCGCGGCCGGCCATCCGCTGGCGGAGGATCGTGCCGTGGTGGGCGAGGAACTTGAGGTCGAGAGCGGGCATCCGGATGCACGCGTTGCAGTCGCAGACCGACGCCTGGCCGATGTCCCGGAGCCGCCGGCGGAAGGCGAAGTAGGTGCGCTCGATGGTGTCCATCAGCGCCGATCCATCGACGGTGGCGGTCAGCGCGTACGTGAATGCCGCGTCGCCTTCGAGCTTTGCCAGCCGGAACGTCGGGCGGAGGCTCCCGACGACCGTGTCGATGAGGTCGGCCAGGATGTCCTGCGCGTGGTCGAGCTCGACGCCGGCGAGGTACGAGGTGTAGCCGGTGATGTCGGCGATGACGAGGCAGGCGGGTTCGGACTGGTTGAGCATGTGCGCGTCCCAGAGCGGCTGACGGCGGCGGCGGTGTGCGCGGCCATCATCGGGCGGGTCGCGCATCGCTGTCGAGCGGTATCGTGTCGATATGGCTACGGAGAAGGAGGTCCTCCGGATCAACGGGCACGAGGTCACGGTCACGAACCCGCGGAAGGTCTACTTCCCGGAGACCGGCCACACGAAGCTCGATCTCGTGAACTACTACCTCGCCGTGGCGGACGGTGCGCTGCTCGGCGCCGGTGGCCGGCCGATGGCTCTGAAACGGTTCGTGGACGGCGCCGCCGGGCAGCCGTTCTTCCAGAAGCGGGCGCCCGAGAACGTGCCGGAATTCATCCGGACGGCGACGCTCACCTTTCCCTCGGGACGCACAGCGGACGAGGTCGTGATCGACGATGCGGCGGGCCTCGCCTGGGTGGCCAACCTCGGCTGCATCGACCTCAACCCGCACCCGGTCCGCGCGGAGGACCTCGACCACCCCGACGAGTTGCGGGTGGACCTTGATCCGGTGCCGGGCGTCGGGTGGTCGCAGATCCGGGAGGTGGCGCTCGCGACGCGGGAGTCGCTCGCCGCCGTCGGGCTCGTCGGCTGGCCCAAGACGTCCGGTTCGCGAGGCATCCACATCAACGTCCGCATCGAGCCGCGGTGGACCTACCCCGAGGTCCGGCGGGCGGCGCTTGCGCTCGCGCGGGACGTCGAGCGCCGCGTCCCGGATCTCGCCACCTCGAAGTGGTGGAAGGAGGAGCGCCACGGCGTCTTCCTCGATTACAACCAGAACGCGAAGGACCGGACGGTCGCGTCCGCTTATTCCGTCCGGCCGCTGCCGGATGCCCGGGTCTCCACGCCGCTGGCCTGGGACGAGGTGCCGACCGTCGAGGCAGAGGCGTTCACGATCGACACCGTTCCCGCGCGGTTCGCCTCGATCGGCGATCCGGGCGCGGGGATCGACGACGCGGTCGGCTCGCTTGAGGCGCTGTTGGAACTGTCCGCGCGAGACGAGGCCGAGGGCCTGGGCGATGCGCCGTGGCCTCCCAATTACGCGAAGCAGGCCGGCGAGCCGCCGCGCGTCCAGCCGTCACGCGCGCGACGGCCGAAGTCCGAATACGAGCCGGGTCGAGGCGAAGGTGGCGGACCGCCGCCGGACGTCGCCGCGGAACGTGCCGCTGCGGTCGCGGCGGGCGACCGGAACGCCGGGCTGCCGACCGAATGGGCCGGCTCGAAGCCGACCCCGACCGGGCGCCGCAAGACGTCGATCCCGGTCGTCGAGATCGCCCGCGCCGAGTTCAAGGACGGCGCGATGGAGGGCTTCGAGCGCTGGAAGGCGCGGCACGCCGACATCGCGGGCTACCTCGAGCCGGCCGACATCCTGGTCGACGGCATGCGTGGCCGGTCGGCGCTCTGGTATCGGGTGCGGGTCAATCTGATCCACGTGCCCGAGGAGATGCGGCCCGCGCAGGAGCCGCTCGAATCCGACTTCGATCCGTGGGCCGGCATGGACATCGAGGCGTGGAGGGCCGCGACGGCTGGGTCGCGTGCGCGGCGCCCCACGCCGAAGGCGAAGAAGGCGGCCAGCAACCCGGAGTGAGTCGCTGGCACACCATCACGACGAAGAGGGGGGCCGACCGTCAGCCTGGCGCTCCCGTGGCGGCCACGACCGCACGCGTGAGCCGGTCCGTTCGGAGCGCGTCCTCGTAGGTGCAGAGGACCGCGCGCGGATCCGACCATTCGACGGCATCGAGGAAGCGCGCCGCCTGCGTTTCGTAGGGGTCGCACTCGGCGCTGATCGCGCGGATGACCGTCCCGTCGTCGAACGTCGCGTGCCAGTCGCCCTGGCCGCGGTCGGCCCGCTTCGACAGCCGCGTCAGCAGACCGTCGGAGACGATCTCGATCTCGATGACGGCCGTGCTGATCTTCCTCGTGTTCGCGAACGACCCGATCGCGCCCGTCTCGAAACGAAGCACGGCAGCCGTGCTGTCCGCAACGTCCACGGCCGCGTCGGCGTCCGGCCGCCGCGTCGATGCCGCTCCGACCACGGTCGCCTCGCCGACCAGCGTCCGCGCCAGGTCGTAGAGGTGCGTCGCCTGCTCGATGACCTGGCCGCCGCCTTCGGCCGTCCGACCCCACCATGCGGGGGTCGGCGTCGAGTCCAGCCAGCGGGCGACCACGAGCTGTGCCGGACGCTCGGCGAGCCGCGCGCGCACCTCGCCGAGGATGTCGAGCGCCCGCAAGTGATAACCGACCGCGACCACGAGGCCGCTCTCCTCGATGGCAGCCGCAACACGCGCGACACCGTCCGAGTCGGTCGCCGCGAGCGGCTTCTCGGTCAGGAACGGGATCCGCGAACCGACCAGCCGTTCCACGACCGGCACCGCCCGATGCGGAGGGACGGCCACGTAGACGACGTCCGGCCGGCCGGCCTCGATCATCCGGTCGAGCTCGTCATAGCTCGTGCCGCCCCATTGCGCGGTCACCGCGTCGGCCGTCGCGCGCGACCCGGCGACCACGCCGACGAGCTCGGTCCGCCCGAGCCGTCCGAGCGCCTCGAGGTGCGTCCGGCTGATGAAGCCGCCCCCGACGAGGCCGAGACGCAGCGTCATGAGCCGGCCACTTCGGCGGCTCGGTCGTCGTCGCCGAAGATCCGTGCCAGCAGGAAGGGAGCCGTCTCCTCGAGTTGGTCGTAGCGGCACGATTCCGGCGGCTTGTCCGGCCGCCAGCGCTTGAACGTCGTCGCGTGGCGAAAGCGAGTGCCCTGGAGGTGGTCGTAGGCGACCTCGACGACGCGCTCGACACGAAGGGGCTCCCACGACAGGTCCTTGCCGCGGTTCCAGCGCGATGTCGCGCCCGGCATCCGCTGTCCGGAGGCCGCCGCGTCGCCGAACCCGGCCCATTCCGCCCACTCGCGCCATGGGTGCGCATCGAGGGCACCGTCGCGGAGCGGCGCGAGCTCGTCCGCGAGCGCCGCCCGCCGGTCCCAGGAGAACGACGACGTGATGCCGGCATGGTTCAGCTTGCCCGCATCGTCATAGAGGCCCAGTAACAGCGACCCGATGTGCGTTCCCGGTCCGTTCTTGTGCCAGCGGAACCCCGCCACGACGCAATCGGCGGTGCGCTGATGCTTGATCTTGAGCATCGCGCGCTTGCCTGGCTGGTAGGAGGCATCGAGACGCTTGGCGATCACCCCGTCGAGCCCGGCGCCCTCGAAGTCCTGGAACCATTCCTGCGCCGTCGCCCGATCGCGCGTGGCGGGCGTGAGATGGACCGGCGGCGCGGGGCTCCCGAGCACCGATTCGAGCCGGGCGCGGCGCTCACCTTGGGGGGTCGCCCGCAGGTCCTCGTCACCGAGAGCCAGCAGGTCCCACGCGACGAAGCTCGCCGGCGACTCCTCGGCGAGCATCTTCACGCGCGACGCGGCGGGGTGGATGCGGAGCAGGAGCGCTTCGAAGTCGAGCGCACCGTCGCGGGCGATGACGACCTCGCCGTCGAGCACGCAGCGCTCAGGGAGGGCCGCACGAAGGGGATCGGCGAGCTCCGGGAAGTAGCGATCGAGCGGCTTCAGGTCACGTGACTGCGTGTAGACGTCGTCGCCGTCG
>JBJMNA010000198.1:0-3812 GCA_045804485.1 Chloroflexota bacterium | reverse complement strand
GGTCAGAGGCACGCCCATCCGCCGCGCGCGTCGCCTGACCACCGCAAGAGCGTCACCGCGCGCGCCCGTCACGGCGACGTCTCCGCGCTCGATGATCGCGGCCTTCTCCCGCGCGATCTTGGGAATCGTGTCGCCGAGCTGCGCCATGTGGTCGAGGTCGACGTTCGTGACGACGGCGACGCCGCCGTCCCAGGCGTGCGTCGCATCGAGCCGGCCGCCAAGGCCGACCTCGACGAGTGCCACGTCCGGCCGGACCTCTGCGAAGCGCGCGAAGACGACGGCGGTCAGCAGCTCGAACTCGGTCGGGTCGCCGTGGCGACGTGCCACGCGGTCGGCGATGGGCAGCACGGTCTCCACCAGCCGCGCGAAGTCGTCCGCGGAGATCGGCCGGCCATCGACCTGGACGCGCTCGCGATAGGTGACGAGATGCGGCTTGGGCGTCGTCCCGACGTGATAGCCGGCGGCGCGGAGGCCCGCCTCGGCGATCGCGAGGACGCTGCCCTTGCCGTTGGTGCCGGCGATGAGCGCACCCCGAACGGTGTGCTCGGGATGCCCCAGCTCGCGCAACAACGCTCGTGTCCGTCCGAGGCCCAACCGGATGCCGAAGCGGCCACGCTCCGACAGAGCCCGGAGCGCCTCCTCGTACGTCACTCCCGGGTCAGTTCGTCCTCGTAGAAGACGCACTGGTTGAAGCGTGGGGTGAGGCAGACGTCGTTGACGTAGCCCTGCTCCATGTGGACGCCGCCGCGGAGCTGGCAGCGCGACGTGTTCGTGTCCTGCCGGATGAGCGCCTTCAACAGGTGGGGAGCCTGGATCGGGATCGCACCGCGACTCCCCGTCATGTAGAAGTGCGGGCAGACGTTGCGCCGCAGGTTCGGCAAGCCGAACGCCGGTCGCATCGGTGTCATCGACGGTGGCGATGTCCTCGCGGGGAGTCCGGGCGTCATGGCCGGGGACGCCACGCGAGCGATCGGACCGACTCCGAATTCCGGCCGTCCCGTCGGCCCGGACGACGTTCGCCGACCAGCGCGCGGATCGCGAGCCTGCACTCCATCCCTCGCTTCGGGGCGGGCGGCGACGGGGATCGTCACGCGCACGACCGCGCCAGAGTACAACGCACCGCACCATCGCCGTGGCCGCAGCCAGCACCGTGCGTCGACGCTCCGTGCGACAATCGCCCCCGATGACGACTCGGCGCGACCAACGGCAGGCCCACGTCCGGCCCCGCCCACCGTCCAGCGGCCGCCCCGCCCCCGTCAAGGTCAAACCCCGATCCCCCGGTCCCACCCGGATCGCCAGCCATCGCGCGGTGCCGCGCCCCGGCGGCCTGCCCGTCTACTGGCGGATCGCGCTGGTGTTCGCCGTCGTGGTCCTCGGTGCGCTCGTCTTGTATGTGGGCGTCGGCGGCATCGGGATGGTCGCCCGCGGTGTCGGTTCGACGCTCGGCGGGTTCGTCTCCGACGTCACGTCGACGCCGTCACCGCGAACGACGACCGCGCCGGTGTCGGATTCCCCGTCACTCGCCCAGCCCGCCGAGCCGTACACGGCGCTCGGAACGGTCGACCTCGTCGTCACCGTCCCGACCGCGCTCGTCGGCTCGACCGATCACCGCATCAAGGTCTATCTGACGCTGCCCGATCAGGCGCCGACACCCATCGCGGAGGTCGAGATCGCCGACGGACCGAAGACGGTCATCCCGGTCGACCTCACGAAGGGGATCAACGACTTCTCGGTCGCGATCGTCGGCCCCGGCGGGGAATCGGACCCGTCCGCCATCGTGCGCTACGTCTTCGACGCCACGCCGCCGAAGATCACGATCACGTCGCCGAAGAACGACGGCATCGTCAACGGGAAGTCGGTGTCGATCAAGGGCAAGACCCAGGCACGGACGACGCTGCTCGCCCGGAACGATGCCAACGGGTCGTCCATCGCCGGCTCAGCCGGTGCCGATGGGACGTTCGAGCTCGACCTGGCACTGGCGACGGGCCTCAACAACATCACGATCACCGGCACCGACCCTGCGGGGAACGCCGCCGAGGCGGCCCTCAGCGTTCGGCGCGGCTCCGGCAAGCTGACGGCGTCACTCAGCGCGTCGGACTATCGGATCAAGAGGTCCGAGCTGCCCGAGGCGATCACCCTCTCCGCGAGCGTCTCGGATCCGGACGGCAACCCGATCGCCTATGCGGACATCACGTTCACGCTCAGCATCCCGGGCATCCCGACCGTCACCGTGGACGGCAAGACGAACACCAGCGGCAAGGCGACGTTCAAGACGACGATCCCCAAGGGCGCCGACCCGGGGCAAGGCAGCGCGACCGTCCTGGTGACGACCGAGGAGTTCGGCTCGACGCAGGATTTCACGACGATCACCATCACCAAGTAGGCAAGACAACCGGCGCGTTCGCAGCTACCATCCGGGCATGCCGATGTGGCGCTGTCCGCACTGCGGGACACCCCAGGCAGAAACGGCGCGTTGCTGGGTCTGCCGCCGTTCCAGCACCGCCTGTGCCTCCTGTCGCAACTTCCGTCGTTCCGTGGCCGCTCAGCTCGGCTACTGCGGGCTCGATCGTGACCGGCGGCCCCTCCGTGGCGATGAGATCCGGCCGTGCTGGGAGGCGAGGCCCGACGTTCCGGAGGCGCCCGCCGCGGGGATCCCGCGCAGCGCGCCGACGCCCGCGGCCTTGCTCGAGGACCGCACGAACGTTCGAAAGCTCGAGTTCGTCGAGGTCGCGACGGTGGCTCGCGCCGGGCCAGCGGCAGCGGGCGGACGTGGTTCGGAGCCCGACGGGTTCGCCGCCCGTGTCGCGGGTGAGGGGACGGCGCCGCCCCCCGCTCCGCCAGAGACGCGCTGGAGCCTGTGGGGGGACGTCGACTAGAGTCCGGCCGGCCTCGTCGCGAGCGTGACCTGGAGCGAGACGTGCGCCCCGTCGCGCAGGACCTCGACGGTCACCGTGTCGCCCGGTGAGAACTGCGCGAGCGTGGCGTCGAGGGGATGCTCCTCATCGATCGGCTTGCCATTGACGCTCACGATGATGTCGCCGTCCTTGACGCCGCCCTGGTCGGCCGGCTTGCCTGATTCGACGCCGCTGACGGGATCGCCATTCGCATCGAAGCCACCGACGAGCGCCCCCGCGTTGACCGGGAGCTTCCGCGTCTCGGCGATCTGGCGAGTGATCGAGACGAAATGGATGCCCATGTAGGGGCGGCTCAGCGGCTGGCCGGCGACCGCCTGGGCCATGATCGGACGGGCGATATCGATCGGGATCGCGAAGCCGATCCCGTTGCTGTTGGATGCGATCGCGGTGTTGATTCCGATCACGTTCCCGCCCGCGTCGAGCAGCGGGCCGCCCGAGTTGCCGGGATTGATGGCGGCGTCCGTCTGGATGAGGTTGGTCAGCGATTCATTGTTGTCCGTGGTGATCGCCCGGCCCTTGGCCGACACGATGCCGCTCGTGACGGAGTTGGAGTAGGTCCCAAGCGGGCTGCCGATCGCCACGACGAGCTGGCCGACCTTGAGCGCGTCGGACTCGCCGATCGCGGCCGACGGGAGACCCGTCGCATCGACCTTGACGATCGCGAGGTCGGTCAGCGTGTCGATGCCGTACACCTTGCCCGACAGGACTCGACCGTCCTTGAGCTCGACGTCGAACTTCTCGCCGCCTTCGACGACGTGGTGGTTGGTGAGGATCCAGCCGTTGCTGTCGAAGATGACGCCGGATCCGACGCCGGTCTCCGGGATGACGCCGTTGTTGCCCGCGTTGGTCGTGCCCGTGACCGTGATCCGAACGACCGCCGGGCTGACCTTGGATGCG
>JBJMNA010000197.1:0-30163 GCA_045804485.1 Chloroflexota bacterium | reverse complement strand
ATGCGCTCGGTCGCGAGGTTGCGATCGAAAGCATGACGCTCGTCTTCGAGTCCCTGCAGCGCTCCTGAGCATGGATCGGGGGCAGGCCGGGGACGACGGCGCCGACGAGGTCGAGCTGAGCGTCGACGATGGCGCGCCGGAACCGGCCGACGATGGAGCGGTCGCGCAGGAGGCCGCGACCGTGGTGGGTGACGTCCGGGCGACCGGCGACGCGCGACCCGCGGCGTGGCTCGCCGACGTTCGTGCGCGGGCGCCGTGGCTGCTGGAGCCGGGAGGCGCGCTCGAGCCGGTGACCGGCGCGCAGGCACGGCCCGACATCGTCCCGCATGGCGAAGCGCTGTCGGCGTCCTTGTCACCCGGCGGCAACAGCGTTCAGTGGCCCGAGCTCGCGGCGCGGCCGAGTCCGCAGGAGCGACCGGCGCGGCTGCCGCCGGACGGCGGGCGTTCACATGAGGCCGACGGCGCCGCGTTCCCACCCGCCCGCGCTATCCCGGACGCCGACCACATCACCGCCGGGGATGAGGGCCCGCCCGCTTCGGGGGGCGGGCCCGGCGGTCCGGGACTCGGGTCCGGTGCCGTCCCTGACCGGCCGTCTCCGCCGACGCATCCTGCCCGGGCCGAATACGCAGACGGCGACGGCGAGCGGCTGCGAGCGAATGAGGGTCCTGACGTGCCAGCGGTGGATCCCCAGGGCACGATCTCGGATGTCGCGTCGCGCTCCGACGCCGATCGCGACACGCGAGCTCTTGACGCCGACTCCCCTGCCCGACCACCGGCGGCGCACACACCCGCTGTCTGGCCCGAACCCACCGCCCGACGGCCGGCTTTCGACCGCTCGTCCGCAACGTGGCCGCCACCAGCGGCACGTCCGACCGGTCCACCCGCCTGGCCGGCGCCGTCCCAACCAGAGCCAACGACCCTCCGGAGTGACCGACAGATCGCCGAACCAGAGCGCCCGATGAGACGGCCGGTCACGCCGTTCGCGCTCGATCACCCGCGACCCGGACGCCCGGCAACGCGCGGAGTCTTCGACACCACCTGGTGGACGGAGGTCACGGACCGGCGATCGATGGCGCTGCCGGCGCGCGACGGCCTCGACCGCGACGCGATCGCGGCCTGGCCAAGCCTCCTCGATGACGAGGACGACGACGCGCACGATGGGCCGGATGGCACCCAGTACGACCGTGCCTTCGACCGGCGGGTGCGGCTCGATCGTGAGCAGCGGCGCCGTTGATGGAACGTGTCGCCTTCATCGTCGAGGAGACCGGCGATCGGATCGATTGCCTGCTCAACCCCGACTCCGTGGTCGTCCGCCGGCAGTCGGGTCTTCGCCGCCGACGCACGGCGGGCGGGATCGTGACAGGCACCAACCTCGCCGATGACCCCCTGATGGCGACCGGTGGCGGACGGACCGAGCTCGAGCTCGAGCTCCTGTTCGACGTCACGATCTCGCCGACCGAACCGCCGATCGACAACGTGCAGGACCTGACGCGACCGCTGTGGACGCTTGCGGAGAACGCAGGCGCCGAGTCGACCTTCGGAGCGCCGCCGCTCGTCCGGTTCGTCTGGGGGAAGACGTGGAACGTGCCGACGGTCGTCCTGTCGGTGGCGGAGCGGTTCGAGCGGTTCACCACGACGGGCGTTCCCGAGCGGTCGTGGCTCCATCTCCGATTGAGCCGCGTCGGGGAGCCCGCAGCGTCGCGCGCGGAGGCGGCGCCGCCGACGCCGAGCGCTGACACCGCCCCGCCGCCGAGCGCGACGCCCCTTCCCGACATCCCCGAGGACCAGCTGACGTTCCATGAGGTGACGGGCGGAGAGGACGAACCCGGCGAACGCCTCGACGAGATCGCGACGCGCTACTACGGCGATCCGGCCCTCTGGCGCGTGATCGCGGTCTTCAATGGCATCGCCGATCCGCTCCAGGTGCCGCCGCCCCGCATCCTCCGGATCCCGCCGGCCTCCGCCGTCCGGACGGTCGCCTGATGCCGCCCGTGCTCGCTCCTCCGCGGGTCATCGTCGAGGTCGGCGGCGGGCCGCTCGGCGTCCTCGAGGCTGCAAGCCTGAGCGAGGTCGCCGTCCGGCAGGTGCTCTCGGCACCGAGCCAGTGCGAGCTGACCTTCAGTGATCCGTCACCGGATGCGACCATCGCCGGGACCTGCTCCCCGGGCGCCGCCCTGCGGCTGCGGATCGCCGAACAGGACCAGTCGCTGTTCGACGGCGAGGTCACCGCGGTCGAGCGCTCGTACCAGCCGGATCGCGGCCGGACGATCCGGGTCCGCGCGTACGACAGGCTCCATCGCCTCCGGAAGAACGGCACCGCTCGCGTCCACCTCGATGTCACGCCGTCGCGCCTCGCAATCGATCTCGCGGGGACCGCCGGGCTGTCGGTCGACGCGGGCGCCGACGGCGCATCGCAGACCCGCGTCGTCCAGACGACTCAGTCGGACCTCGAGCTCCTCCTCGACGTCTGCGAGCGAGCCGGCCTGTTCATCGACGTCGATGGCGACGTGCTCCGTCTGATCACCCTCGAAGGGACCGGCACGACGGTGCCGCTGGTCCTCGGGGCCACCCTCATCGAGGCCGACATCGAAACGAACGGCGACGCGGCCGTGCGGCGGGTCGAGGCGCGGGGCTGGGACGTGGACAGGCTCGAGACGCATCAGGCGACCGCGACGAGCGCACGGACCGGCCGAACGGCGCCGGCAGCCGTCCCACCCGACACCGTCGGTGGCACCGGCGAGCAAATCCTCCTCGACGAGCGCGCGAGCGACGACGACGCTGCCCTCGGGCTCGCGCAGGCCACCCTGGATCTCGGCGTGGCGAGCGAGGTCGTCCTGCGCGGTGTCGCGCTCGGCGACCCCCGACTTCGCCCGGGCTGCACGGTCGAGATCAGTGGCGTCGACCCGGCGATCGCCGGTCGCTACGTCCTGACCGAGGTCCGGCACGCGATCGACCGCGAGCGGGGCTACCTCTCCGAGATCTCCAGCGCGCCGCCCGAGCCGACGCCTCGACCGCACGCGACCGTCGTCACGGTCGGCGAGGTCCGCAGCGCCGACGATCCCGACGGACGTGGTCGCGTGCTCGTCGTCCTGCCCTCCCTCGGTGACATCGAGACGGCCTGGCTCGAGGTCGTCAGCGTCGGCGCCGGGTCGAACAAGGGGCTCGTCGCGCTGCCGGATGCGGGCGACCGTGTCCTCGTGCTGCTGACGCACGGCGACCCGGCATCCGGCGTCGTCCTGGGCGGGCTCTACGGATCGGACGGGCCGTTCGACGCGGGGGTGGAAGGCGGCGCCGTGAAGCGCTTCACGCTCCGGACGCCGGCCGGCCACATCATCCGGCTCGACGACGAGCGAAAGACGCTCAGGATCGAAGACCCGACCGGCTCGCACATCGAGATGGCGCAGGATGGAGTGACGCTCCATGCCGCCGTCGACCTTCACATCGAGGCGCCCGGGCACAACGTCAAGATCACGGCGGCCTCCGTCGACTTCGAGACAGGCTGATGCGCTGGCTGACCGACCGGGCAGTGCTCGTCTGCCTCCACGAGCTCGGGACCATCCAGAACCAGCCGTCGCAGACGCTGGTCCGGATCGACGACGCCCGCGTGCTCGTCGAATCGGACCCGCAGGGCCGCTCGATCGGCTCGTGCCCCAACATCGGGCTGACGATCAAGCCGTGCACGTCGACGCTCATGGTCACGGTCGGCTATTCGACATTCCTCAAGATCGACGGGCACGCGGTGGCACTCGACACCGTGATGGGACTCACCGACGGGACGCCGCCCGGCGTCGTCCAGTACAAGGTCCGCCTGGCGGGGCAGGCGCTCGTGTCGGGAGCGGCATGATCGACCAGGGCCGCTACCGCGCGTGGCGCTTCGTTCACCCGGACGTCGTCCTCGACGAGAACACGCCGTCGGGCGGCCTCCAGGTGACGCCGCGCGGCCGGATCGAGATGGTCGAAGGCGACGCGTCGATCCGCCAGTCGCTGCTGCTTCTCCTCTCGACCTCACCGGGCGAACGCGTGATGCGGCCCCAGTACGGCTGCAATCTGCGGCGGCTCGTGTTCGGCCCGAACGACGACACGACGGCCGGCCTCGCGATCCACTACGTCCGCCAGGCCGTCGAGCGCTGGGAACCGCGGGTCGAGGTCCTCGCCGTCGATGCCGGGCGCGACCCCGTCTACCCCGAGCGCCTGGTCATCGCGCTCGATTACCGCGTTCGGGCGACGCGGCGGGCCGACACGCTCGTCTATCCACTCGACCTCGCCGGCGAGGCACGCTGATGCCGCTCCAGTCGCCGAATCTGGACGACCGCACCTGGCGCCAGCTCGTCGACAGTGCGACAGCACGGATCGGCCAAGGGGCACCGGAGTGGTCCGATCTGTCGCCGGGAGATCCGGGGATCGTCCTGCTCGAAGTCTTCGCCTATCTGACCGAGTCACTGCTGTACCGGCTCAACCGGGTCCCCGACAAGCTGTTCATCGAGTTCCTGCGGCTGATCGGCGTCCGTCTCCAGCCGCCGGCAGCGGCCGCCGTCGACCTCGTGTTCACGCGGGAGCGCGGCACGACCGCCGCGGTCGACATCCCGCGCGGGACGCACGTCACGATCGCCCGGCCCGGTGGCGGCGAGGCGCCGGTCTTCGAGACGACCGTCTCGGCGGCGATCCCGGCGGGCGAGGAGAGCGTCACGGTCCGCGCGCTCCACGCCGAGCGCGTCGAGTTCGAATCGCTCGGCGCCGCGACTGGCGACCCGGGGCTCGTCGTCAGCGTCGCCCGCCCACCGATCATCGGTTCGACCGGCGACGGCCTCGACCTCATCGTCGCCGTCGAGGTGGACGCGGCGGAGCTCGAGGATGGCGATCCGGCCGTCGAGCATGGCGGGCGGACGTATCGGATCTGGCGCGAGGTCGACAACTTCACGTATCTCGGTGCCGACCGCTACGTCTATCTCGCCGACCGGATGGCGGGTTCGATCATGTTCGCGCCGGCGGCACGCTCGAACGACGACGACGCGGTCCTCGCGGACGACCCCGAGATCGTCCTTGCAGACACGCCGGATGCGCTCGCGGCGACGCCACCGCGTGGGCGCGACATCCTGGTCTCGTACCGGCGGGGCGGTGGCGTCGAGGGGAACGTCGCCGCCGGAACGCTCACGACGGTCAAGGAGTCGATCCGGGCGACCGCGACGAACCCGGAGCCCGCGGCGGGCGGACGGGCCGCCGAGACGCTCGACAACGCCCGGATCCGTGGTCCGCAGGAGCTCCACACGCTCAGCCGCGCGGTCACCGCGCGCGATTTCCAGCTCGCTGCCGAACGCGCGTCGGGCGCGGTCGCACGAGCGAAGGCGGTCACCCAGGCCGAGCTGTGGCGCTACGCGACGCCTGGGACCGTCGAGGTGTTCCTCGTCCCGAATCTGCCCGAGGGCGATGACCCGACGATGGTGACCGCGGAGCAGCTGACCGCGACCGAAACGGGGGACGTGCTCGATACCGTTCGCTCCGTCCTCGACGCACGGCGGTCGCTCGGGACGACGCTCCGGGTCGATTGGGTCCGCTACAAGACCGTCCACGTCCGCGCCGAGATCGTCGTCCATCGGGAAGAGGACCGTGGCGAGGTCCAGCGACGGGTGGATGAGCGGATCCACGCGACGGTCAACCCGCTGCCGACCGAGCTGAACGCGGGCGGCTACCCGTACGGCCAGTCGCTCTACGCCTCGAGCGTCTACAAGATCATCCTGTCCGAGCCCGGCGTCCGCTACGCACGAGGCGTGCAGCTCGTCGTCGATGCCGTGCCGAACGAGGCGGTCCTGGCTCTCGCGGCCGACCCGTTCCAACCGCGGACCTGGTACGCGGGCGCCGGTCCGATCCTGTTCCGGACCCTGAACGACGGCGACGGCTGGGAGGCCATGACGGAGTTCGGCGGCGAGACCGTCGTCTGCATCCAGTCGCATCCCGATCGACCCGGGCTCGTCGCGGTGGCGACGCTCATCACCGACAGCACGTCGCGCGTCTCCGTGTCGCGTGACAGCGGGGCGACGTGGGTGGTCGGCGATCCCACGGGGTTCCGCGTGCGAGACATCGACTGGATCGACCGCGACGACGAGCCGATCCTCCTCATGGCGACCGACGTCGGTCTCTACCAGCTGCCGATCACGCCGGGCGCCGATCCCGTCCAGGTCCTCGTGGACCCCGCCGACCAGGGGCTCGGTTTCTGGACGGTCGCGGTCTCGACCGGCGTCCGGGGCGAGGTCAGCGTCGCGGTCGGTGCCTTCGAGCGGAAGGGCGTCTTCCTCTCGAGCGAGGGTGGCCAGTTCCAGACGTTCCGCAACATCGGGCTCGCGGGCCGCGACGTCTGGGTCCTGCGGGTCCAGCGCGACGGTCCCAACCGGTTCCTGTGGGCCGGCATCGCGGCGACGAGCGGAGACGACCCCGGCGAGGGCGCCCATTCGTGGCAGCTCCTCGGCAGGGAGGACCCGGTCGAGAAATGGCGCGACTGGAAGGGCGGCTGGCAGGGCGGCAGCTGTTGGGCCATCGCATTCAGGGACGGGATGGTCCACGCCGCGAGCAACGAATCCGGCGTCCTCTGGCTCGATACCGCGAAGCCCGACGCGATGTGGCAGGTCCCGACGGTCGGCAGCGGCCTGCCCCTGCGTGACCTGTCCAAGTTCCATCCCGTTCGGACTGTCGCGACATCGCCCGACGGCCGCCTCCTGATGGCCGGCGGCGTGGCGGGCGTCCGGCGCAGCCGCGACGGCGGCGCCAGCTACGACGACCCATCTGGACGGGAGTTCGACGAGGAGGTCACGATCCCGCCGACCTGGCTGCTGGTCGACGGTCAGAACGACATCACGGTGACGACGGCCGATGGATAGCGAGGCCATCGGCCGGCTCCTGCCGGGCGTCTTCCAGACCGCGCTCCACCCGGTCGCCGCGGGCGTCGTCGAGCCCGATCGACGCCTCGCGGCGCTGCTCGACGTGATGGAGACGCTCCACGCGCCGGTCGAGAGCGTCCTCGGCGGCCTCGACCACTACCTGGACCCGCGGCTCGCGACGCCCGCCTTCGTGCCGTACCTCGCCGGCTGGGTGGACCTCGACTGGCTCCTCGTTGCGGATCCATCCGCGCCCATGGCGGCGACCGCGACGCTCGCGAGCGGGCTCGGCACCCTCCGCGAGCTCGTCGCTGCGGCCGCCGAGCTCGCGCGCTGGCGAGGGACGGCGCGCGGCCTCCTGCGCTTCCTCGACACCGCGACAGGCGTCCCGGGCTTCGCGATCGAGGAGAACGTGACCGGCGACGACCGGAAGCCGCGGCCATTCCACCTCCGGATCGTCGGGCCGGCGGGAGCGGAGAAGTATCGGCCGCTGATCGAGAGGGTGATCGTGGCCGAGAAGCCGGCATACGCGACCTATGAGCTCGTCTTTGCGATGGGCCCCATGCCGACACCGGCGAGCGCCCCCGGACGGAGGTTCCCGATGACATCGCAGCCGACGGCCACCATTCCCGCGACGGCGCGCTGAGATGGCATCTGCCTTCTCGATCACGACGTCGACGAACGCGATCGTCCTCGATGGCGCCGGGCGGTCGGCGGCCGTCTTCACCGTCAGCAACCAGACGGGCCGGTCCGTTCGCGCGAGGACCGACGTGTCGGTCTTCCCACCGACACCGGCTGGGTGGTTCACGGTGGATGGCGAGGCCGAGCGCCTCTATCCGCCCGGTGGCGCGGAGGCCGTCACGGTCGTCGTCGCGGCGGGCGCGACGCCTCCGCCCGGCCGCTACGCGTTCCGCCTCGACGCGGTCTCGGTCGACCGTCCCGACGAGGAATGGGGGCATGGCCCGGCCGTCGGCTTCGAGGTCACGGCGCCGGAGCCGCAGCCTCCCGCGCCACCGCCTGCCGTCCGGCGCGGCTATCTCGAGACGGTCCTCGGGACGCTCGCCGGTGCTCTCCTCGCGATCGTCGTCTCGGTCGTCATCGGTCTCATCGTCGTGTCGATCGCGTTCCCGGGCGCCCTGGTCCCGATCATCCTCCGGCTCTACCTGGTCGGCGGGCTGACTCTCCCGTGCGCGCTGGCGGGCGGGATCGGCGCCGTGGTGGCGCTCGGGGTGAGGCGGATCGCGGACGCCGACCCGTGGCGGACGGGCGCCGCGGTCGGGGTGCTCGCCGCGGCCGGGCTCACCGTCCTCCAGATCGTCCTGGCCAAAGCGATCCCGCTGGGGACCGCAGATGTGGGCGTGTTCGCGCTGACGATGGTCGTCACCCTCATCGTCGTCGTCCCGGCAGCCCTTGCCGGGCGTGCGTACGCTCGCTTCCGGGCGGGCGGTAAGCTCTGACCATGGCCACCGCCTTCGTCATCACGACGGCGACCAACACGGTCCTCCTCGGGGCGGGCCGCACCGGTACGGCCGTCTTCACCGTCACCAACCAGACCGGCCATGCGGTCCGGGCGCGGGCCACGCTCACCGCCGTCGACCCGACGCAGGCGGCCTGGCTGACGCTCGCGGGTCTCGCCGAGCGCGACTACCCGATCGGCGGGACCGAACAGCTCTCTGTGTCGGTCGCCGTGCCGCCCGAGGCCCCGGCTGGCCGCTATCCCTTTCGGCTCGACGTCGTGTCGGTGCTGCTGCCGGACGAGGAGTGGGCGCAGGGTCCGGTCGTCGCGTTCGAGATCGCGACGACGCCCGAGCCGGTCCCCGTGCCGAAACCCGAGCCGGTCGAGCCCCGGGGCTACGTCGAGACGCTGGCCGGTGCACTGCTGGGCGGCATCGTCCTCGGCCTGCTCCTGGGTGGGATCGGTCTCGGTCTCGGGCTGCTCGCGTCCGGCAAGGCGGTGGACCTCAGCGGTGCGATCGGGGCCATCATCGGCGCGGTCCTGCTGGCCGGGTTCCTCGGGTTCATCGGCATGTGGATCGGCGCGATAGCGGGCGCGGGACTGACGCTGCGCCTGCGTCGGTTCGCGGAGCCCTGGCGGACGGCCCTACCGCTCGGGCTGCTCTTCCCGATCTGGGCGATCGTCGCGGTCGTCATCGTGTTCAGCGTGTCGGACGCCCTCAACGCGAGCGGCGGGATCGCCGGCTTCGTCACGGTCGTTCTCGCCATGGCACTGGCCATCGCGCCGCCGGCCCTCGGCGGTCGTGCATGGGCGCGCTGGCGCAAGACCGGCGGCCTCTGAGGCGGCGGTGCGATGAACGTCCCGCGGCCGCTGCTCGTGGTCGTGGTCGTCATCGTCATCCTCGGCATCACGTCGTGCGGTGCAGGGGTGGTCCGCGGCCGGCTTGACGCGGCGGGCCCAACGGCGGCGCCGACGACGCTGTTCCGCGGGTTGTCCGATGAGCCCGTGCCACGCCGAGACGTTCGGATCGACGCGCTCGACGGAGGGAGCTGCAACGAGTCGGGCACGCCGGTGACGGTGACCGTGGCGACGCATTGCCTGATGACGGTCGACCCCCGGTCGCTTCGGCCGCGAACGCTTCGTCTGGACGCGGTCGGCCCGCCGATCTTCGTCGTCGTCGGTCAGGAGATCCGCGGTGAGCGGCACACCAAGGACAAGCTGTTCCCGGTCAGCGGCGTCATCGAGGTCTCGGTCGCGGGGACGACCCCCGTGACGGTCGACGTGAGCTGCTCGTGCACCCTCACGTTCCCGGGCTGACGACGGCCTCGTCCCCCTGGCCGATGGGTTGCGGCGGCCGGATGGCGCGAAGCACCGCGATGACGGCGCCGATGAGCAGCAGGACGGACCAGACGATGGCCACGATCGCGACGATGATCGCCGCGACCGCATCCGTGATGCTCGTGAGGAAGCCCGGCGGGAGGTCGTGCAGGAAAGCGATGACGACGTTGAGGACGAGGGAGAGGAGGACGAGGACGACCAGGCCCTTGTTCTCGATGAACCGTTGGTGGGCGAGGACGAGGCAGGCCGCCATCACGACCTTCAGCGTCAGCAGCGTGCCGAGGATGAGCGCCGCGGCGTCGCGTGGGAAGTCGGCGAAGACCGCGAAGTAGATCGCGGCCCCGAAGAACGAGGCGAGCAGCCCGATCATCAGCAAGAGCAGGGTGATCGCGACGAACACCAGCGTGATCGAGCCGAGCAGCACGACGATCGACACGATCAACGTGACGACGCCCTGGACGCGCCCCACGACGCGTTCCGGGACGACGAGGCTCGCGACCATCAAGCCGAGCGTATAGGCGAGGACGCCGTCGACCAGCACGAGCGACGGGATCCCGATCCCGGGCGGCGAGCCGAGCTTCAGGAACGCCGTCGCGAACCCCGCCCCGAGCTCGATCGCGACGACGACGATGGCGAGGATGAAGGCGGCAACGAGGAACGGCCGCCTCAGCTCGGCCACGTCCTCGCCTTCGCACCCGGCACGGGCCGGGCGTCCAGCTGGAGACCGGGCCGTCCGCTGGCCAGCACACGCAGGCGGTAGCCGGTCTGGGCGGGCGGATGGCTCGCCCGCAGGCGCTCGGACGATGGCGTGACGTTGGTCATCGCGAGATCGATCACTCGGCCGGCCTGCCGCGCGGTCTCGACGACGAGGACGAGCGTCTCGTAGTCGGGGTTGCCGTAGCGGCCGTCGGCCGAGATGACGTAGGTGTCCGCGGTGACCGCTGCCAGGAACTCGGGCGAGATGTTCCGGATGCTGCCGTGGTGCGGCATCTTGAGGATCGAGACGTGGCGGCGTCCGGCGGCGTCAAGCACGCCCGCCTCGGCCATGCCGTCGAGGACCTGGTCGGCTCGCGCGTCCCCGGTCAGCAGGACGCTCCGCGCGCCGAGCTCGACGAGGAGCGCGATGCTCGACAGGTTCGGGACGCTCGAGTCGGCGGCGACCGCGGCCACGTCCGCCGCCGCGGCGGTGACCTCGGGGGCCGCGCCGCCGGGACCGCGTCGCTCTCCGCGGCCTCTGTGGGCGGCGAGCCATGCGAGCCACTCGGTCCGGAGCCGCGCGAGGATCGCCGCGCTCGGCCCGACGACCGTCACCGACAGGTCATCGAACATCGTCCCGCGGCCGCCGTCGGCGAGCAGCCGGCCGTCGGCGAACGGCGCCGAGCCGATCCGCAGGGCCAGCGCGTCGGCCCGAAGGGCGTCCCCCTCGCCCACCCCGCGCAGCACCGTGCCCAGTGCCGGCATCGCCGCGCCGAGTCCACTCGCATCGTGCAGCACCGCGCGGACGACCGGCTCCAGGCTCGCGTCGCCGACCGCAGTCCCGAACGAGTTGTGCCACAGCCGATCGACAGCCGGCAGCGGGCCGGTCGTCGCCGCGTCAGGGTCCGCGCGGCGGGCGCGGAGGTCGTCGAAGAGGTCGAGCATGCCGGAGATGTGGTCGTTGTCGATGTGGCTGACGACCGCGGCGTCGATCGCGCCGCCTCCAACGGCGATCCGGCCGAGAGCCGGCCGCAGAACGGTCTGGTATGTGCCGGGCGGACCGCCGTCGACGAGGATCCGCCGCGTCCCACCGGCGGTGCGTGCCTCGACCAGCAGGCAGTCGCCGAACGCCGCCTGGAATGCCGTCAGCCGCAGCCTCGGACTCGGATCCGCCATCGTTGGCTCCCCCGTCAGCCACGCTCCGGGCGTCCCCCGGGTACGGGCCCGTCGTCACAGTAGCCCGACGTCCCGGGTGTGACAAGGTCGCCGCCGATGCCTACGCTATCCCCGACGAGTGGCGACTCGGAAGGAGGACGGGGGATGGACGCGGCGGAGATCGAGCGCCTCCTTGATGCGCCGCCCAAGCGGCGGTCAGCGACGGCGAACCTGACCGGCCCCGTGACGGTCCTCGGATCCGAAGAGGACGACGCCGGTCGGACGCGGGTCGATGTCCAGGCGTCTCGACTGGTGGCCGTCGACCCGGACGACGCGGAGCTCGCCGACGTGTGCATCCCGGTCCCCGTCTCGGCAACGGTCGTGCTCGATGCGTCCGGTCACCTCGCACGCGTCGAGTCGCCGGCGACCGATCACGAGGCGGACCGCCAGGCGCGCGCCTACGCCCGCAATCTCGTCGCGAACGGGTCGATCAGCGGTCTCCAAGGGGCCGTCGGAGCGGTCCGCCGAGGTCCGCCGAGCCGACCGACACACGAGGTCGCGGTCGACGCCCGCGGCCGCAAGGTCATCCGTCGCATCGGCTTCGTCGCAGCGCCCCTCGCGCTTGACCCGAAGGCGCAGCATGGACCCACATCGCACCACGAGACAGGGGGAACGAACGATGGCTGACCCGATGGACGACGCGCGTGCGGCTGTCGCCGAGCTCGCCGACACCGACGAGGACGACCTCTATCGGCTCCTCGCGCTGCGCATGAAGACGCTCGAGCGCGACCCGACGGTGGCCGGTCAGTTCGCGCCGAAGACGCTGGCGGCGACCGAGCTCGGGATCGCCGTCCCGGATCTGGCCGGCCTCGGGCGGAAGCTGTTCGCGAACATCGCGCAGGCCGGCCAGTCGCTCATCTGCGGGTCGGACGCCGAGGCCGGTTTCCATCTCCAGCGGATCCTGTCCAGCGTGAACATGGACATCACGACGGTCACGGCTGGCGTCGCGACGCTGCTCGTCGGCCAGCTGGCGATCGCGCCCGCGGTGGCCGGCATCGTGGCGGCCATCGTCGTGGGGAAGGTCGCCCCGACATCGGTCGAGGCGCTCTGCGCCGCGTGGTCCAAGAAGGTCGCGCCGGTCGGTGTCCCGGGTGACGGGACGCCGGCACCGACCTCCGCTCCGCCCGCGCCTGCCTGACTCGCGACCATCGGGAACCGGCCCGACGATGACCTTCAGATGGGTTGTCTGGGGTTCGAGCCGGTGCTAGCCTGACTCCGCCGTGAGCCCGGGGGCGCGCATTTGCGCGGGGGTGGATCTCGCGCCGACGCCGAGATGCTCGACGGCAAGGAGCGTGCCATGGCGGCCACCGTGTCGTTCGTGCCCAACGATCCGCTCGCGAGTGGAGGACCGCCCGTCCGGTCCGTGAGCGCCGGCAACTACCCACCGGGAGACATCGCGAAGTTCGATGTCCAGCCGTCGGCGAAACCCGGGACATACGACCCGCTGACGCCCGAGTTCGACTACTGGCAGACGAAGCTCGCGCTGATCGGCGGACTCCGGACGTGGAAGACCCTGACCGGTTCGTTCCTTGGCCGCTGGTGGGGCGACCAGCAGGCGCTGCCCGTCCTGACCGACGCCGGCGACGACCTCAACGCCTTCTATAACAGGAGCAGCCTGCAGTTCTTCTCGCACGGCTATGGCGGCGTGACCGTCCACTCGGCCGAGAGCGTCGACGTCGTCGTCCACGAGCAGGGCCACGCCCTTCTCGACGCGATCCGCTCGGACTTCTTCGACGTCCCGTTCATCGAGGTCGGCGCGCTCCACGAGGCCTTCGGCGACTGCAACGCCATCCTCAACGCGTTCGAGGACCGCGCGACCCGCGAGGCCGTCATCGTCGCATCGCCGGACCTGTCAGGGAACCAGTTCGTCGAGAGCCTCGCCGAGCAGCTCGGTGACGCGATCCGACGCGAATACGGACCCGACAGCGTCGAGACCGGTGCGCTGCGACATGCCCTCAACACGTTCCGTTGGGTCGACCCCACCGGGCTGCCGTCATGGGCGCCGGCCGATCAGCTCGCGGGCGAGGTCCACAGCTTCGCGCGTGTCTTCGTCGGGGCGTTCTACGACACGATCCGGAACATCTACGCGAGCGGCGCATCGGGACAGGCGAACCTGCGGAACGCGTCGCGGACCGCGGGCAAGCTGCTCGTCGCAGCCGTCCGGACGGTGCCCGCCGCGCCGGATACGTTCAGCGGCGTCGGCCAGCGGATGGTCCAGGCCGACATCACCGGCAATGCCGGCGTGAACGCCAAGGCGGTCACGGACGCCTTCGAGGCGCACGGCATGACGCTGGCGGCTCCGGTGACGTCGTTGCCGGTGCCGCTCGGTCCGCGCAAGCGCCGCGGCGCTACCGGCGAGTTGCGCGAACGTCTCGGCGTCCCGCAGGGAACGCGGGTGGACGTCCACGAGGTCGACTCGGACACGCACGGGACGATCGGCCACGTGACGGCCTACCGCCCGGTGCCGCTCGACGCCGAGGGCCTGCAGGGCGTCAACATCATGGTCCCCGGTGTCGCGCGGGTTCAGCTGGCTCGGCGCGGTGGGGACATCACGGGCGTGCTCGGCGAGGTCTCGCCGGCGACCGGTGATGCCGAACGCCAGGCGCGCGCCTTCGCCCGGACGCTCGTGGCGGCCGGCGACATCAGGGTCTCGACCCGCGTCACGCGAGCGAGGCGCATCGCCCCGCCGCCCGCCGTCGCCCCGCCGAAGCGCACCGCGAGCCACGAGATCCGCGTCGTCGCTGGTGAGCCGACGGTCGTCCGCGTCGGGTTCTCGTCCCGGCGCTAAGTCGGGCTCGGGCCGTCCGGGACCTCCATCCGGAGGCCCGGATGGCCGAAATACTGGTACGCCATATAGGTCGACGAGACGGTCGCGGCGTCATCCATGAACGCCGCCCGCTCGGTCCGCATGATCTCGGCCGGTGGGTCGCCGCGGAGCGCCCGGTCGTAGAAGCGGGCGGCGATCTGGCGGGCGAGCTGGTCGTCGATCGACCACAACGGCGCGACGACCGCCGACGCGCCGGCCGAGAGGAACGCCGCAGCCAGTCCCGCCTGGTCGCCGAGGAGCTGGTCGCCCTGCGCGACCTGGCAGGCGTTGAGGAAGACGAACGGATGGCCGTGCAGCGCGGTCCCGAGGACGACGATCGGGTCGAGCGTCGAGCCATCGATGAGGATGAGGCCGTCCGCGCCGGGCGCCGAATCGGAGGTGCCGTGGACGGCGAAATGGATCACGTCGGCCGGCGGTGTGCCGCGTAGCAGGCCGAGCACGCCTGCCGTGTTCGCATCGACCGCCGCGGCGTGGTGGGCGGCCACGAGATCGGCGGCCTCGCCTTCTGCCGCGAGGAGACGCTGCCAGCCGGGTAGCTCGTAGACGCCCGACACCGCGGCGAGGGCGTTGACGGTCAGCGTCATGGGTGGCGGCAGCGGTGGCCGCCGCTGGCCGAGGACCCAGCGTCCGACCGTCGCCTGCGCGGAGAGGAATGGCGGCACCTTCGGGTCGAGCGGCGGGTCGACGAGCGCGAGCTCCCACGGCACGTACGGCTCGGCCGACAGGAACAGGATCGTCGGGGGACGGCCGGGGTGAAGCGCGGCGACGTGTCGCAGGACGTCCCAGAACTCGATCGGCATGCGGTCGGCGATGGTCAGCGCGATGCCGCGCAACGCTGCGAACTGGGTCAGCTTTCCCTCGACCGCCTGCATCTCGCCCGTGATGTGCTGGAGGTCGCGAGCGGGTTCGTCGCCGATGTCCACCGGCAGGGGCGCATCCGGCGTGTCGATCGACGGGTCCGCTGCAAGGAGCTGGAACAGGAGGCGGCCCCCGGTTCCCGCGCCGGCGCGCTCGATACGGACGGTGAGGTCGGGCGCGACGTGCCCGGCAGGAAGCGCGAGGTCGACGCCGGGGGCGGGCGCGGGGGTCGGTGCGGCCGCGATGAGCTCCGGCGTCCGGACGATCGCCACCGACCGGATGGCGAGACCGATCGGGCTGCCGTCGACGGAGTACATCGCCCGGATGGACGATGCGCGGATGGGTTCGTCCTGGCCCTCCGGGACGAGAGCGACGGTCACGGCCGGATAAGGCGCTTCCGCGGTCACGGTGAGATCCACCCGCCAGGTCGCGGCTGGGTCGGCCAGCCGCATGCCGTCGGCGATGAGCTGGATGGTCATCGTGTACGCGCCGTGACTCGAGTCAGGCCGGTGCATCTCCTCGCCGATGACATGCGCGTCCGGCTGCGGGGCGAGCCCGACGATGACATCGAACGAGGTCTCGGCGACGACTGCGTCCGGGCACGACAAGCGGGCGTACGAGGAACGTGGCGGGTCCTTCTCCTTGGTCGCACCGGTGGTCACGGTCGCGGCCGCTCCTCCTGCCGGCGCGACGGGCGTCGCCGGCGCGACCGGCGGGGGTGACGCGGCTCCGACCGGAGCCGCCGGAGGCGCGGCTGGAGCCGCGGGAGGTGCCGGTCCGACCGGAGTCGCGGGAGTCGCCGGAGGCGCAGGCGGCGGCACCGGTCCGGCGGCCGCTCCGGTCGCGGCACCCGATCCCGGGCCTACACCGGCTCCGGCACCGGCGGGCGCCATCGAGCCCGTCCCCGCCGGGGCGGCCGCGCCTGCGCCGGCATGGACGAGCGCCCCGGTGACGGCGTGACCGATCGCCCCGAGCGCACTCGGCACGACGACCCACACGGCAGCCGACTGCGGCGTCACCGGGACCGTTCCCGTCTGCTGAGCCACGATGAGCAGCCCGATCCCGACGACCGCGCCGCCGAGGATGGCCGAGACGACGCTGCCACCGCGCCGCGCGCCGAGGATCGAGCGCGCCACGATGAGGATCCCGACGCCGATCGCGCCGAGTCCGACGATCCCCGCCACCGTCTGGTACACAGCTGGACCTTCCACGTCCACCCAGCCGTGGACCTGGCAGGCATCCGTCGTCGCCGTCACCTCGTAGACGCCGGCACCGAACCGGGTGAAGTCGCGGACCGGGAGCGTCCCGACGTACTTCGTCGTGGGCGCGTCGGGGATCCGTGTCTCCGTCCAGCTCAGAGGCCAGACGGACAGGGTGATGTCGATCTTGCTGACCGGGACCGCCGACGTCGCCACGACGGCTGGATCGGTCCCTCCGTCGATGACCAGCGGGCGGGACGGGTCGTCGGCTGCCGCCAGCGAGTGGCCGCCGATCGAGATCGTGCAGGCACCCGCCGCAGCCGCGCTCGCGGGTGACACCAGCCACAGGGCGGCGAGGACGAGGAGTGTCCACGAGAGAGCGTGGCGCAGCGACGCCCGACGACGCGCGACGGCCGCCGCCCCGGCTTTTCTCGTCATCGCCACGTCGGCTCGACGCTATTACCGCCCAGCGCGGCCGTGAGGTCATGCGACCCTGACGTGTCGCCGACGATGACATGGAATGAGCCGTCGACGACCCGCTGGAACGCGAGCCCGAGCCCATCCGGCGAGAACGCGGGGTGCCCCTCGTCGGCGTCGTCCGTGGTGACCTGGCTGGTCGCCCCGTCATCGGCTCGAACGGACCAGAGGTCGCCATCGCCCGGGTTCTGATCGCTCGCCCGCGTGAAGACGAGTGTGACGCCATCGGGTGACCAGGTCGGCTCACGGTCGATCCATCCTGGGAAGGTCACGCGCGTCACGGTGTTCCGGAATCGGTCGAACAGGTAGATCGACCGGGCGTCGCCGTTGCGATCGCTCGCGAAGACGACTCGGCCGCCGTCTCCGGCCATGGCGGCCATCGCGTCATCGTGATCGTGTTCGCCGACCAGGAACTGTGGCTCGGATCCGTCGAGCCCGACCATCCAGACGTCGTTCGAGACATCGTCGGTCTCGCTTCGGTCGCTCGTGAAGACGAGGGCGGTGCCGTCCGGCGTCCACGAGGGCGACCAGTCGTTCGCGTCACCCTCGGTGATCTGCCGAAGATCGGAACCGTCCGCCGCCATCACCCACAGATCGCCGCGGCCGGCGACCACGCGGGTGAATGCGATGTGGCTGCCGTCAGGGGACCAGGCCGGGTATCGGTCGTCACCGTCGTCGGTCGTCAGACGCACGGTCGTGCTCCCGGTCGGGTCCGCCGCGTACAAGTCGCCTGTCCCGGCGCTGTCGTTCGAGAAGACGATGCGGCGGGCCGTCGAGACGGCAGGCTCGACCAACGCGTTCGGGGCGGGCGTCACGAACGCGTCGATCGGCCCGAGGTCGTCCTCACTCCCGGTTGTGTCGCCGAGGCCGCCGAGGCTCGAACCGAGAGCCGAGACGAGAACGGCCGCGACGACGACGAGGACGACGACACCGCCGACGATGACCTTGGTGTTCGCTCGCCGGGCTCCGGCTCCGGCCCCCGGCCCGGCGCCCCCCGCCGGTCCGGACCAGCCTGGGACCGCGCCCGCCGCCGCTCGGGGCGACGGTGCCGCGGTGCCGACCTGTGGCACCGCGGCACCCATCGGGACGGGGCCGGGGAGATTCGACGATGGAGGCGCGAGGGCCCCCGGAAGCGGCGCGGCGACGACCGCCGCGGGGACCGTCGGGGCCGGCGCCGCGACCTCGGGTGGTGGCGGGACGGTGGCCGGCGGCAGGACCGTCGCCGCCACAGGCGCAACGTCGGCCACCGTCGATCGTTCGATGGCAGCCGGTGCCACGGCAGTCGCGCGCGCATCGGCCGGGATATCGAACAGGACGCCGTCGGGCGCCCGCATGTAGAGGACCGGCGTCCCCCACTCGAGCGTGCCGGGGATCGCCATGGCCACGCCCTTGCGCGCCTCCGCGAGCGCCGCGTCGACAGGCACGCCATCGGCGATCGCCTCGTAGAACGACCGGCTGAATTCGATCGCGGCGTCGTCGGTGATCTCGTACTGCATCGCGACGACCGCGGGTGTCCCGCGACGGACGAGCGTGGCAGCGGTGCTCGCGAAGACGTCGACCGTGTCGCCGCGGGCGCTATCGCACGCATTCAGCACCGCGAGCCGGAGCGGGTCGTGGTCCCCGAGCAGCCGTCCGAGGTCCGTCGCCGACACGCGACTCGAACTGCCATCGTCGGCGGTGAGGACGATGAGGCCCTCGCCGCGGTTGGCGTCGAACCCACCATGGCCGACGAAGTGGAAGATGTGCCACGGCCCGTGTCGGAGCATCCCCTGGAGGTCGCGCGCGGTCGAGCCGGTCATCCAGACGACCTCGACCAGCCCGGCGGCGACGAGCTTCCCAAGAGCCGCGTCGAGACGCTGGCGCTCCCGCACGGCGTCGAGCTCGTCGAGGTCGGACGGACTCGCGATCAGCCCGAGCACGCGCAGCGGCGGCCGGACCGCGAGCGGCGCCATGACCTGGGGCAGCGGGATATAGCGGACGACAGGGGTGGACGCGGACAGCGTCACGTAGTCGCCGCGCGCGGCATCGAACAGGTACTCCCAGGGCAACGCCGCGAGCGACGCGTCCTCGAAACGGAGCTTGATGCGCATGCCGGCGTCGAGCCGGCGGGCCTCGCTGCGGCTGGCTTCGAACCGGGAGCGGATGTCGCCGCTGAACAGCGCATCCCACAGCTCCTCGCCGAAACGCTCGACGGTATGCGCCTCGGGCGTGTCGATGCGACGGCGAGTCGTGCCGGACCTGAGCAGCGCGATCTGGAGCGCCTGCAGTCGGTTCTGCAGCACGAGGTCGTCGAACGGCAGTCGCATCGTGCCCGTGGCTTCGCCCGCTGGCGAACGAAGCACACGGACGGTAAAGGCTCCCCCGTCCGCGGCGGTGACTTCGAGATCGAAGTCGAGGTACTCCACTGGGTCCCTCCGCGGTCTGGTGACAGGCTACCAATCGGGTGCAAGTGGCCTCCCGGACCGATGGCGGGCTGGAGTCGCCGCCGGGCGTCGGTGTACCGTGGCGGGGACGCTCGGTGCATCCCGCGGGGGCGATGCGCCCGGCTCGCACGGGGGTCGCGAGATGGCACTCGACGCGGTCGTTTCACGCTCATTCGTCGTCGTCCGGGCGGATCGCACCGCCGCCGAGGCCCGCACGGAGCTCGAAGACGCCGCTGACTGGCTGATCGTCGAGCGCCCGGCGGACGACGGAACCCACTGGTACCTCTTTCTGATGGACCAGGCACGTGCGCTCCTCGCCCAGGCGCCCGACGCCTCCCTCACCGACGCGCTCGGGCTCCATGAGTGGTCCGCGGCGCAGACGCTCGATGCCGATGCCGACGCCTCGGCGGCGACGGCCGGAGCGATCGTCCTGCGGGCCGGCCGGCCGATCGGATTCATCGACCCACGAGGACCGACCGCGGCGCTCCGGCCCGAACCGGTCGGCGCCGAGCCACCGCCCGAGCCACCGCCGGCGCCGCCACGCGTCCGCCGCGGAGGCCAACGCGCGAAACCACCCGCTCCGACCGGGCCGGCCGCGGACACGGGAGGCCCCGGCGCCGCGCCGGAAGCAGCCGAGCAGCAGCGCTCGGTCGAGGCAGCCTTCCCGGGGACCGTCAAGGCGGATGCGATCGAGTGGCTGCTGGTGACGATCGTCAACCAGGCACCGACTGCCAGCGGGCTCGGCATCGACGTCGCAGCCGGGGAGAGCGTCGACATCCTCGTCCAGCCACGGCGCGGCTTCGAGGTCGTCGGCGAGTCGCATGGAACGCTCGAGGTCCCGGCCACAGGCGAGAGCCTGCCGCTCCAGTTCAAGTTGCGCGCGGTCGATGTCGGGAAAGGGCTGGTCCGCGTGCTCGTGTTCTCGAAGGGCGAGCCGCTCGGCGTGATCACGCTCGAACCGACGGTCGAACCAGCCGCCGCTGCCGTCCGGGGCCACACGACGTCCGCCCCAGCGGAACTGTCCGCTCAGGCGCTCGCCGCCGCGAGCCCGCGGATCCCGGACCTCTCGATGTTCATCGAGGAGCGCGAGACCGGCGGCAAGCTCGAATTCACGATCCGGCTCAGCGCGTCGGATCCGGGCCTCGACCTCAACCTCCGCCCATTCGGCCCATTCACGCTCCAGGTGGACCCGTCGGCCTTCTTCGAGAGCTTCTTCCAGGAGATCGAGGACCTGCCGGGCGACACCCCTGCCCAGCGTGCCGTCGCCGACCGACGGCTCGCCGCGAAGGGCGCCTACCTGACCGAGACGCTCATGCCCGCCGACCTTCGCGACACGCTCTGGCAGCTTCGCGACAAGCTGACATCGATCATCGTGCAGTCGGAGGAGCCGTGGATCCCGTGGGAGCTGTGCCGGCTCGTCGGCCGCGATGCTGATGGCCGGACGGTCGAAGGGCCATTCCTGTGCGAGGCGTTCGCGATCACGCGCTGGCTCCCCGGGCTCGGTTTCAAGCGTCCGCTCCGGATCGACAACCTCGCGCTGGTCGTGCCGGGTGATTCGGGGCTCCCGCTGGCGACCGCCGAGCGCGACTACGTCCTGTCGCTGGCGGCGCCGGGCCGGACGGTGACATCCATCGACCCGACCTTCACGACCGTCCAGGACGCCTTCGTCGCCGGCTCGTACGACGCCTGGCACTTCACGGGACATGGTGCCTCGAAGGCAGCGAACCCTGACGCGTCGGCGATCATGCTCGCTGGCGATGAATCGTTCACGCCCGAGGACGTGAGCGGCCAGGCGGCCAACGTGGGGCTGTCACATCCCCTCGTGTTCATCAATGCCTGCCAGGTCGGTCGCGGTGGGATGGCGCTGACGGGGATCGGTGGCTGGGCGCGGCGGTTCGTCCAGGTCGGGGCGGGCGCGTTCATCGGCGCCTACTGGTCCGTCTACGACGAGGCGGCGTTCGCATTCGCCAAGGAGGTCTACGCGAAGCTCCTCGACTCGATGCCGATCGGTGAGGCCGTCCGTGCGGCCCGGATCGCGGTCCGCACCGATGGCGACCCGACATGGCTCGCCTATACGGTCTTCGCCGATCCACTTGCGAGCGTGGAGCCGGCCTCGACCTGACCTTCGGGTCTCTCCCGCCGGTGAAATCGTGGGTATGCAGATCGGCCGATGTGGGCTAATATTGAGTGGTAAAGGCCATGGAATCGTCCGTGGCCAGGAACGTAGACGACGCACACACTCGGACTCCTCTCACGACTGACGCGAGAACCCGAAGGGATCGCGTTGGCTACCGAGAGGAGTTTTCGTTTTCGTGTACAACGACAAGAATCTGACCTGCGCGGACTGTGGACAGGAATTCGTGTTCACCGCCTCCGAGCAGGATTTCTACTCGCAGCGTGGCTTCACCGAGCCGCGTCGCTGCCCCTCCTGTCGCGCAAGCCGCAAGGCCGCCCGCAACAGTGAGAGCGGTGGCGGCGGCTACAGCTCCGGTGGCTACAGCTCCGGTGGTTATTCGAGCGGCGCCGGCAGCTACGGCGGCGGCGGCGGCGGCGGATACGATCGCGGCCCCCGCGAGATGTTCACCGCGACCTGCTCGTCCTGCGGCAAGGAGGCTTCGGTCCCCTTCCGCCCGACGAGTGGCAAGCCGGTCTACTGCAGCGACTGCTTCCGCAGCCAGCGCGGCGGCTGACCGAGCCTCACCCAAACCTCTCGGCGCGGACCGGCCTACGGTCCGCCGAACCAGCGAGATCCCCGACCCGGGTCGTCAGTCGACCCGGGTCGTTCGATTCCCGGGCGACGTCACGTCGAGGCATCGCGCTGGGTAGGCTTCGTCGATCGACACACCGCTGATCCCCACTGTCGACCCGGACGCGTCCGCCGCCTGGTTCGAGGCGACGATCCCCGCGCTCGACGGCCTGCTCGAGTCCGGTGAGCTGACGTCGGTCGAGCTGACAGACGCCTATCTCCGGCGGATCGCGCGGCTGGACCCGACCCTCCACGCCGTCATCGAGACGAACCCGGCGGCGCTCGACATCGCCGCACGGCGCGACGCCGAGCGACGTGCCGGCCGTCTGCGGGGGCCGCTCCATGGCATCCCGATCCTGGTCAAGGACAACATCGCGACGAACGACGCGATGGAAACGACCGCGGGCTCGCTCGCTCTCGTCGGCAGCCGAGTCCCGCGCGACGCGACGATCGTGGCCCGGCTGCGAGCGGCCGGTGCGGTCATCCTCGGCAAGGCGAACCTGTCCGAGTGGGCGAACTTCCGCGGGCTCCACCCGAAAGCGGTCCGCGATGCCGGCGCCCATGTCAACGGCTGGAGCGCGCGCGGCGGGCATACGCGCAACCCCTACGACCTCGCCGCGGATCCGTGCGGCTCGAGCTCGGGGTCCGGTGTCGCGCCGGCCGCGAACCTGTGCGCTGCCGCGATCGGCACGGAGACCGACGGCTCCATCGTCTGTCCATCAGCGCGGAACGCTGTCGTCGGGCTGAAGCCGACCGTCGGGCTCGTGTCCGGGGCGGGCATCATCCCGATCTCGCACAGCCAGGACACGGCTGGCCCGATGTGCCGTTCGGTGACGGACGCTGCGATCCTGCTCAACGCGCTCCGCTCGCCGTCAGGCGATGTCGCGAGGAGACGACTGCCGCGCGACTATCGGACGACGCTCCGGCACGGCGCGCTGCGCGGGGCGCGGATCGGCGTCGACCGCCGGCAGTTCTCGGGGGACGGTGCCGACGAGGGTCTCAACCGGCTGGCCGAGCGGGCGTTCGAGACGCTCGCATCGCTCGGCGCGACGCTGGTCGACCCGATCCAATCGGTCGACACGGCCGCGATCGAGGAGGACGAGGTGACCGTCCTCCTTGCCGAGTTCAAAGCCGGGCTGAACGCATATCTCCCCCACCTGCGCGGAACGGCGATCCGGTCGCTTGCCGACGTCATCGCCTTCAACGACGACCACTGCGAGGAGGAGCTGCGGTTCTTCGGGCAGGAGCTGTTCGAGGTCGCGCAGGCGATGCCCGGGCTCGATGACCCGGCCTATCTCGACGCGCGCGCGCGATGTCTCGATGCGACCCGGGCGAATGGCCTCGACCGGATCCTCGCGCGCGACCGACTCGATGCGATCGTCGCGCCGGCCTACGGTGACTCCAGCGGCCCGGCCGTCTCCGGGTACCCGGTCATCTCGGTCCCGACCGGGTTGACCGACGACGGGCGTCCGGGCGGTGTCTGGCTCTCGGCCGGGTTCCTGTCCGAGCCGGTGCTGCTCGCATTCGCGTTCGACCTGGAATCCGCGACCGGGCCGCGACCCATCCCGACCTTCGCGGGCCGCCCTCCGGATCCGCCACCCGACGCCGGGATCTGTGCGACGCCCCGTGATGCTCGGCGGCGCGCGACACGCGCCGACCTCGAAGGCGACGTGTGACGAGCCGCCTATCATCGGCCGGAGACGATCGGAGGAGGACAGATGAGCAACCTTGTGGACATCGCCACGCGTCCGCTGATGGACCTGTGGGGCGAGGCGGTCAAGGCCCGGCGGATCGAGGGCGAGCGGATCACGTTCGCGCTCGTCGAACTCGCACCGGATTCGGTCGTGCCTGAGCATCGCCACGAGAACGAGCAGCTCGGGATGGTCATCACCGGCAGCGTCGTCTTCACGATCGGGGATGAGACGCGCGAGCTCGCTCCCGGCGGGACGTGGCGGATCCCCTCTGACGTGCCACATGGAGTGACGACGGGTCCCGACGGCGCGGTCGTGATCGATGTGTTCGCCCCGACACGGCGCGATTGGGACGCCGTGCCGGCGCACGACGGTGTCACGCCGATCTGGCCCTGACGCGATCCCGGCTACCCTAGTCGTTGAGGGGCGACCTCTCAGAGTCGTCTCAGGGCGGCACGAGACGCTGCCAGAAACTGGCCGGTCCGGCCCTTCTCCAGGAGACAACGTGCGCGAACGAGGCGTCCAATCGCGCCGGGCGCGTGACGGCAAGGAGCCCGTCCGCCGTCCCGGTCCGACGTCGAACGGAACGAATATCTGGCAAGTGGTCGCGATCATCGCGCTCCTCGCCGCGACCGCCGGCTGGACGACGGTGGCGGTGATCGCTCTCCGTCCCGAAACGCCGGCGACGGCTCTCGCAAGCCCCACGGAGTCGGACGACCCTGGGGCGCTCGACGGAGGATCGGATTCGGCGGCGCCCGAGTCGCACGACGCTCCGGAACTCGAAGCGGATCTGCCGACGACGATCAACGGGGCGACCCTTCACGTCGAAAGCCAGACGGGCACGGACAACCTCAGCGATGACGGCTACAGCAACACCATCAAGACCTTCCTGACGAGCGTCGGAAAGGCGCCTGCCGACCTGCATATCGCTCGGGCGATCGATCCCGACGGAACGGTCGACGGCGAGTTCCAGGTGTATCGCGTGGCTGGCGTGGACGGGAAGAAGGTGGGCGACACCCTCATCGACGCCTGGAAGGTCGACTTTCCCGACCTCACGAAGACCGACGAGACGATCTCCGGGCAGCCGGTGACGAAGGTCGTCTTCGACCCGGACACGCCGACAAGCTACCTCTATGTCCGCGGCGAGGACCTCTACGACATCTGGACGAGTGATCCCGCTGTCGCGGCCGCGGCCATCGCCGCGCTGCCCGCGGCGGGTGGATCGGGGGCGCCGCGCGCGTCGGGGAGCGCCGCGCCATCCGCGCGCACGCCGGCGGCGTCGAGCTCGACCGCACCCTGATCCACGCGGTCCCCGGGATCCCGGCGCTCTAGCGGCGGCGGAACCGCCGAAGGTTGTGCGGGAAGGTCGGTCCCGGCGGCTTCGGAAGAGCGGCCCGGATGGTGGGGTCCGCGACGGCGTGGCGGCGGGCGAGCTCGAGCTTCAGGCTCTCCTCGCCGCGCGCCATCGCCCAGTGGTGATTGGCGGAGAAGATCGGCTTCAAGATGAACGACAGGTTCTTCAGGACGCCCTTCGTCGCGATGATGAGCCAGTCGTAGGTCACGGTCGTTCGGGGTCCCCCTGGAGCATCGGGACCGGCGTCGGCACGAAGCGTCCAGATGCCACGACCCTCGAAGTCGCCGTGCGCCTCGAGCCTGAACCCGCTCGGCGGGTCCGACTCGGTGACGGTGAACCGCCAGCGGAGCGTGTAGGGCAGAAAACCCTTCGTGTAGAGGTCGACGATCTTGCCGACCCCGCGCTCATCGCCCGGCTCGACCTCCGTCACGGCCAGGTAGACCGACGGCCACCATCGCGCGAGCGACGGTGCGTCGGCGAGCACGTCGGTGATCTCATCCGCCGCGGCCGGGATGTGCCACGTCGTGATGAAGTGGTACTCGTTGGCGGCCACGTCGGAAGCCCGCCGGTCTTCCGGTCGTCCGACCCTAGTCGCGGCTCGGGCGACGAGGCCGCTCGTCCTTGGGCGGCTTCGGCTCGTGGCCGGGCCGCGGCGGTCGCGGTGCGGTGCCCGGCGCCATGTCCGGTCGCTTCTCCTCGGGGCCGCGTGCCCGGGCCGCGGCGACGGACTCGGCGAAGGCCTTGGCCGTCGCGGTCGGCAGGCTGCCCATCCAGGCCGCTTCGATCTGCTTGACGCGCTCGGTCTCCGCCTCGCGGCGCTCGCGCTCGTACTTGGAGTGTCTCGCCACGAACCAATCCTTTCGATGAACCCTGAAGTCGGTGTCGGGGGAGTGTACCCGCACCGTCGTCGACCGACCCGCGACCCCCGCCGCCGGGTCGCCTATCCTTCGGCGGTGAGCCTCTACACCCTCCACGAGACGGGCGATCTCATCGAGCCGGTCATGCTCGCAGCCTTCGACGGCTGGGTCGACGCGGGGTCGGCCGCGACGACCGCGCTCGGGATCCTGGCCGACGACGGCGAGGTCGTCGCGACGTTCGACGCCGACCGGCTGTTCGACTATCGCGCTCGGAGGCCGCCGCTCGAGATCGTCGATGGACGGCTCACCGAGCTCACGTGGCACGAGCTGGTGATCCGTCGGACCCGTCTGGACGAGCGCGACCTGCTCGTGCTGGTCGGCCCGGAGCCCGACTACCGCTGGCGCGCTCTGACCGCCGACGTCATCGACCTCACCCGGCGGCTCGGGGTCGTGGAGTGGATCAGCCTCGGGGCGATCCCAGCGGCCGTCCCGCACACGCGAGCCGTCCCGATCATCGGCACGGAGGCGACGCCCGGTCTCCTTCGCGGGACGGTCACCGCAGGTCCGGCCGGCACGTTGCGCGTCCCGTCGGCTCTCGTGTCCGCGCTCGAGATCGAGGTCGCCGCCTCCGGCGTGCCGGCACTCGGCTACTTCGCCCAGGTCCCGCACTACGTGTCCGGGCCATACGCGACGGCCGCGCTCGAGCTCCTCCGCGCGCTCGGCACGCATTTCGGGACCGAGATCGCGCCGGGCGAGCTGTCCGAGGAAGCGCGCGAGCTCCGGACGCGTCTCGACACCGCCGCGGCGGCGGATGACACGACGCACGCCTACGTCGAGCGGCTCGAGGCGATGTATGACGAGCAGCGCCTCCCGTCCGGCGATGACCTGATCTCCGACATCGAACGGTTCCTGCGCGACCAGGGCCGGAACATGCCGGGCGGCAGCCTCCCGAACTGAGGCACGAACGAAACGGCCACCACCCGAAGGTGATGGCCGTCGTTTCCTCGGAGTCATCGTCGACGGACCGCCGTCAAGGCAGTGTGCCGGCTCCGCCGCCGCCCGGCATCCCGCCGGAGGGTCGACGCGCCGCCGGTCGAAGGTCTCGGTGTCCGGCGGTCCGTTCGCGATGACGACACGATAGGGTCGCGCCGGAGCGGGGACACCTGCCATCCGTCATGGAAATGGCATGGACGGATGTCGATGGCTGCCCGGGCTCGATAGGCCGCGTCACCTACGATCCGTCCCTCAACCCCAGTGTGAGGCCCTCGTATGACCTTCAACCCCGGATCGCAGCTCGATCCAGGCCAGATCTCCGACCGTCGTGGCATGGGTGGCGCGGGCGGCGTCGCTCTCGGTGGCGGTGGCGCCGTCGGGATCATCCTTCTGCTCGCCTACGTCTTCCTCGGCGGGAACCCCTCCGACCTCGGTCCCGTCCTGCAGCAGCCGGGAGCCGTGACGAACCCCGAGAGCTCCGCGCTCGCGACCGACTGCAAGACCGGTGCCGACGCGAATGCCCGCGACGACTGCCGGATCCTCGGGTTCGTCAACAGCATCCAGGCGTACTGGACCTCGGCGTTCCAGGCGTCCGGCAACCAGTACCAGCCCGTCGACACCGTGCTGTTCAGCGGCGCGACGTCGAGCGGCTGCGGGACCGCGAGCTCGGCGACCGGGCCGTTCTACTGCCCGCGTGACCGATTGGTCTACCTCGACCTCGACTTCTTCAAGGAGCTGCGCTCACGGTTCGGGGCGAAGGGCGGATCGCTGGCGCAGGGCTACGTGCTCGCCCACGAGTACGGCCACCACGTCCAGGACCTGCTGGGACTGCTCGATGAGAGCGGTGGGGGCCAGGGCGCGACCGGCCGATCGGTCCGGACGGAGCTCCAGGCCGATTGCTTCGCCGGCGTCTGGGTCAACCACGCAGCGAGCACCGGATATCTCGAGGCGGTGACCGACGCACAGGTCGCGGACGCACTCGATGCCGCCGCGTCCGTCGGCGACGACAGGATCCAGCAGGCGACGCAGGGGCAGGTCGATCCCGACTCGTGGACGCACGGGTCGTCGGCCCAGCGCCAGCACTGGTTCACCGTCGGGTTCAAGGGCGGTGACGCCTCGGGCTGCGATACGAGCGGCAACCTTGACGGGTAGCGAAACCTGACACTTTCTGTCATCGATGGGCGTATCGTGGCGGCGTGCGCGCATCCCGGCTCGTGTCGCTCCTGCTCCTCCTCCAGGCCCGCGGCCAGCTGACCGCGGCTGAGCTCGCCGCCGAGCTCGAAGTCTCGGAGAGGACCGTCCATCGCGACGTCGAGGCGCTGAGCGCATCGGGCGTGCCGATCTACGCCGAGCGCGGCTCACACGGCGGGTTCCGGCTCGTCGACGGCTACCGGACGCGACTCACCGGGATGACAGCGGACGAAGCCGAAGCGCTCTTTCTCGCCGGCATGCCGGGACCCGCCGCGGAGCTCGGGCTCGGCACCGTCGTCGCCGCGGCACAGCTGAAGGTCCTCGCATCGCTGCCACCGGAGCTGCGCGCCCGCGCCTCGCGTCTCGTCGAGCGCTTCCATCTCGACGCCGGCGAATGGTTCCACACGAGCCAACCGGTCCCCTACCTCGGCGTGCTGTCAGAGGCCGTGTGGAGCGCGACCCGGATCACGGTCGACTACGACCGTGGCGAGGGGGCGGTGCGACGGGTCCTCGAGCCGCTGGGACTCGTGCTGAAGGCCGGGATCTGGTATGTCGTCGCGGCGGTCGACGGGCAGATCCGCACGTATCGCGTGTCCCGAGTGGTGTCAGCCGAACCAGGCGGAGAACGTTTCGAGCGTCCGGTGGACTTCGACCTCGCCGCCTACTGGGCCGAATCGTCCGCGGCGTACGAGCGGGATGTCCCTCGCGTCGCGGTCGACGTCCGAGTCCGCCCGGATCGGATCGACCGGCTGCGCGACGCCGTCGGATCGCGGACGGTCAGCGACGCCGAGACACTTGACGAGCCAGACCCCGACGGCTGGGTCCGCCTGCGGGTCCGGCTCGACTGGCCCGAGGAGGCGCACCGGACGCTCCTGTCAGCGGGTCGCTGGGTCGAGGTCCTTGGGCCGCCCGAGATCCGCGCCCGCGTCGCGTCGACCATCCGCGCGATGGCTGAGCGCTATGGCGCCGATCTCGCCTGACCGTCGCGGCTCATCCGCGGCCGAGGCAAGGAGCAACGCCCGTCGGGCCGCCTCGCGCGATTCGCGCTGACGGTCCGCCTCGATCGCGCGGTGGAGTTCCATCAGGTGCATGGCCGACAGCTCCAGGTACATCGCAGATCCCCTTCTGGGTGACTCGGCGATCGGTTCGATCGCGGTCCCCAGAACGTATCAGCGATACCTGCCAGAACGTGTCAGGAATGCTCGCCGCGTGCGATTCGCGGCGCGTCCGAGACGTCTCAGCCGCCGATCGACATCCTCGGCACGTTCGAGCTGGCGAGGCGCTCCTCGAAGCGCCGCGCGGCCTCGTCGAGCTTGGCGAGGTGGTCCTCGAGCAGTGTTCGGGCGGCCTCGGCCTTCTCGTCGAGATTCGTCAGCTCGAAGATCTTCCAGTGCCGGATGATCGGCAGCAGGACCTCGTCGCGGTGGACGCGGATGTCGTAGATCCCGGCCTTGGCGATCTGGGCCGCCTTGCGGATGAAGCCCGGGATGCCGGCGCCCGGCATCTGGAATGCGAGGACCTCGTCCACGATCGCGCAGACCGCGGCCGAGGGCTCGAGCACGAGCGCCGCCGAGATGATGTCGCGATAGAACACCATGTGGAGGTTCTCGTCGGCGGCGATCCGGACCATGATCTTGTCCGCCACGGGGTCGTTCGAATAGCGTCCCGTGTTGCGGTGCGCGATCCGTGTCGCGAGCTCCTGGAACGTGACGTAGGCGAGCCCGCGGAGGGTATCCGGCGACTCATGGTCGTAGCCCTGCTGGAGCTGCGTCATCCGGCCTCGCTCGAGCATGACCGGGTCGATGTTCCGGGTGACCGTCAGGTAGTCGCGGAGCACGATCGCGTGCCTGCCCTCCTCAGCCGTCCAGCGGCCGACCCAGTTGATCCACGCCCCATCGCCCGAACCGAACATCCCATGGATGAGCCGGTGGTAGCTCGGCAGGTTGTCCTCGGTCAGGAGGCCGATCTCGAACGCT
>JBJMNA010000196.1:0-6913 GCA_045804485.1 Chloroflexota bacterium | reverse complement strand
GGGGACGTTCTTCCCGATCAGCTCGCTCCCGGCGGCGCTCCAGGCCTTCGCCTGGCTGACGCCGCTGTTCCACGGAGTCGCCTTGACGCGCGGACTGTCGCTCGGGACTGCGACGGACGACCCCGTCGCGATGCTCATCCACGTCGCCTACCTCGCGACCCTCGCGACGGTCGGCGGTTACCTGATGATCCGCACGATCGAACGTCGGCTGGTGCGCGGATGACGATCCTCCGCGTCACGCCCACCTTCGCGTTCGGCAGCCGGCGCTCGGTACGGCTGATCGAGCGCAACATCTTCGTCTACCGGCACCAGTGGATGATGCTGCTGTCGGGCTTCTTCGAGCCATTGTTCTATCTCGTCAGCATCGGCTTCGGGCTCGGCGCGCTGGTCGGGACGATCCCGGGCCCCGATGGCCAGCCCATCAGCTACCAGCTGTTCGTCGCGCCGGCGTTGCTCGCGAGCGCAGCGATGAACGGGGCGATCGCCGAGAGCACGTTCAACTTCTTCTTCAAGCTCAACTACAGCAAGACCTTCGCGGCGATCCTGACGACGCCGCTGTCGCCGGGTGACGTCGCGCTCGGCGAGCTTGGCTGGGCGGTCATCCGGTGCGCGCTCTACGCCTTCGGGTTCATGGGCGTCATGCTCGTCCTCGGCCTGTTCGTCTCGCCCTGGGTCATCTTCGCGGTGCCCGCGGCGCTGCTCGTCGGGTTCGCGTTCGCGGCGGCCGGGATGGCGGCGACGACGTTCATGAAGACATGGCAGGACTTCGACCTCATCCAACTGGTGATCCTGCCGATGTTCCTGTTCTCGGGCACGTTCTATCCGATCGACGCATACCCGCCGGCCCTCCAGGTGTTCGTCCGGCTGACGCCGCTCTACCAGGGCGTCGACCTCATCCGGTCCCTCACGGTCGGGGCGATCTCGCCGGTCCTCCTCGTCCACATCGCGTATCTCGGGATCATGGGGATCGTCGGGCTCACGATCGCGTCGCGTCGGATCGACAAGCTGCTGCTGAAGTAGGGGACGGCGGCGGCATGACGGATCAGGTGGCGCTCGCTGCGCTCACCGACGAGATCGTGTCGTGTCGGGCGTGTCCTCGGCTCGTTGCATGGCGCGAGCTCGTCGCGCGCGAGAAGGTCGCCCGCTTCCGCCACGAGGTCTACTGGGGGAGGCCCGTCCCCGGGTTCGGCGATCCCGACGCGCGGATCCTCGTGCTGGGGTTGGCGCCTGCCGCGCACGGCGGGAACAGGACCGGACGCGTGTTCACTGGCGACGCGTCGGGTGACTTCCTCTGGCCGGCACTCTTCCGCGCTGGTCTCGCGGATCGGCCCGCCTCTCGCCGCGCGGACGACGGATTGACGTTGTTCGACACGTACATCGCAGCCGCGGTCCGATGCGCACCGCCGGCGAACAAGCCGACGATCGGCGAGCGTGACACCTGCGCGCCGTTCCTGAGGCGCGAACTTGCTCTCCTGACCCGGGTCCGCGTGATCGTCGCACTCGGTGCGTTCGGGTGGGACGCGGCTCTCCGGGCGCTCGCAGTCGGAGGTCTCGAGGTCCGGCCGAAGCCGCGGTTCGGCCATGGCGCCGAGGTGGGGATCGGGCCGTACGTCCTTCTCGGCACCTACCACCCGAGCCAGCAGAACACGTTCACCGGCCGGTTGACCGCGGACATGTTCGACGAGGTCATCGGCCGAGCGGTCGCCCTCGTCAGGGATGCGCCGCCGACCACCGGCTGACGACCCGTCGAGCCGCCGGTCAGCGAGACGCGGCCGCGACCTCCGTGGCCCCCGGCGTCGATGTCGCGCGCGGCGACGAGCTCGGGGAGCAGCCGGCGGCGAGTGTCGCCACCATCGCCGACAGGGCGAGGAGGCTGATCAGCCAACGCTTCACGTCGTCCAGTATGTCGGTCGCTGCCGCAGGAGGCATCCCGCCGGTATCCTTCTCAACCCATGGCCACGACCGAACGCGACTTCTACGTCATCCTCGGCGTCGAGCGCACCGCCACCGACGCGCAGATCAAGGCGGCGTTCCGCAAGGCCGCTCAACAGTGGCATCCGGACGTCAACAAGGATCCGAGTGCGCAGGAGCGCTTCAAGGAGATCAACGAGGCGTACCAGGTGCTCTCCGACCCGGAACGGCGCTCGCGCTATGACACGTTCGGACGAGCCGGCGTCGACGGCGGACCCGGTGCCGGCGGGGGCGCGGGCTTCGAGGGCTTCGGCGGTTTCTCCGACATCTTCGACGCGTTCTTCGGGGGTGGAGCCGGCGGCGGATCGGCCCGCCGCGGCCGGCCACAGCCCGGCGCCGACCTTCGATACGATCTCCGGATCAGCTTCGAGGAGGCCGTCAAAGGCACCGAGAAGGAGCTCGAGTTCACGGTCCTCGGCGCCTGCGAGACGTGCGGAGGAAACGGCGCCGAGCCGGGTACCGAGCCGAGCACCTGCCCGACCTGCAACGGCCGCGGCGAGGTCCGGTCCGTCCGCCAGACGATGCTCGGCCAGATGGTCAACGTGAATGCCTGCCCCCGCTGCCGCGGCGAAGGAAAGATCATCGAGACGCCGTGCCATACCTGCCGCGGCGACGGTCGAACGGAGCGGAAGCGGACGATCCGGGTGACGATCCCGGCCGGCATCGACGACGGACACCAGATCCGGCTGTCCAACGAGGGCGAGGTCGGGCCGCGCGGTGGCCCGCCGGGCAGCCTGTATGTCGCCGTCCACGTCCAGGCGCATCCGTCGCTCACTCGCGAAGGGACGGAGCTGTTCTACGAGGCCGAAGTCTCGATCGCCCAGGCGGCGCTCGGCACGCGCATCAACGTGCCCACGGTCGACGGCGAAGAGGAAGTCGAGATCAAGCCCGGCACGCAGCCGAATACCGAGATCCGCCTGCGCGGAAAGGGCGTCCCGCACGTCCGGCGGACGGGGCAGCGCGGTGACCTCCACGTGATGGTCGACGTCGTCGTCCCGACGAAGCTCTCGAAGAAGGGGCGCGACCTGCTCGAGGCATACGCCAAGGAATCCGGCGAGGCTGTCGGGCACGGCGGCGGTGGTGGCCTCCTCGAGAAGCTCGGGCTGGGTTGACCGACGCTGAGAGTCGCGCGGGCGCCGGCGCCGACGCGGCCGGGGGTGCGTGGCTCGAGCTCGCGGTCGAGGCCGACGTCGAGGCCGTCGAGGCGGTCAGCGAGATCCTGGGACGCGCCGCGCCCGGCGGGACATCGGTCGAGCCCGCCTTCGATCTCGTCGACGAGGGTCTGGGCGCGCGCGTGGACCTGACACGGCCGGCGACGGTCCGCGCATACATCCCAGCTCGTGACCGCTCGGCCGCCGACAGCGCGGTGACCGACGTCGCGACCGCACTCGGACATCTCCAGGCGTTCGGACTGCGGCCGATCGGCGAGCTCCGGACACGGATCGTCCACGAGGCGGACTGGGCGGACGCCTGGAAGGCGTACTTCCCGGTGATGCGCATCGGCCGGCGGGTGGTCATCCGCCCGACCTGGCGCCGCCATCGGCGCTCGGTTGACGACGTCGTGCTCGCCCTCGATCCCGGGATGGCGTTCGGGACGGGGCTCCATCCGACGACGCGGCTGTGTCTGGCTGCCGTCGAGACGCTTGCCGATCGTGGCGTTCTCGAGGGCGCGCGCGTGCTCGACGTCGGCTGCGGCTCGGGGATCCTCGCGATCGCCGCGGTCCGCCTTGGCGCGGCGTCGGCGTTCGGTGTCGACACCGACCCGATCGCCATCGAGGCGACGGCCGCGAACGCTCGGCGGAACGCCGTCGTCCGACGCGTCCACGTTCGCGAGGGTTCGCTGCCGAGCGGGGAGCCGGCATTCGACGTCGTCCTCGCGAACCTCATCGCCGGCGTGCTCGTGCCCCTCGCCGGGCCGCTGCGCGATGAGCTCCGGCCGGGTGGCAGGCTCCTTGCCTCGGGGATCTTCGTCGACCGCGAGGCGGAGGTGGCGGCTGCCTTCGAGGCTGCCGGGTTGAGCGTGACCGGGCGGACGGCCGAGGGAGATTGGGTCGCGCTCGAGGCGGTCCGCGGGTCGTGAGCCGTGTCGGCCATACAATCGGCCGCGATGCCCGGTTACTTCCCGTTCCTGCTCGTTGCGCACATCATCCTGGCGATCAGCCTCGTCCTGCCCTCGATCCTGCTCCCGTTCGCGCTGCGGACGCGGCGCGCCACCGTCGAGTCCGAGAACGGCGTCGTCCAGGCGCTGCTGTACGCCCAGACGCACGGCACGATCGCGATCGGGGTCGGCCTCGCGCTGACGGGGATCGGGCTGATCGCGGCGGTCGGATCGCAGATGCTCCAGCAGCCGTGGCTCGTCCTCGCACTCGCCATCTACTTCGTGAATCTCGGCATCGCGTTCTTCATCCAGCGACCGAACCTCCGGCGGCTGATCGGGATCCGGGCCGCCGATGACGACCAGACGTGGCTGGAGCGCGCCAGGCGCCAGCGCTATGTCTCGTATCTGATGGCGGGGCTTGTCGGTACCATCGGCTTCCTGATGAGCTCGAAACCGGTGCTCTGGTGACGACCGAGGCCGACTGCCTCTTCTGCCGGATCGTGGCCGGCTCGATCCCGGCGGACATCGTCCACGAGGACGACCTCGTCGTCGCGTTCAGGGACATCGCGCCCCGCGCGCCGACACACGTCCTGCTGATCCCCCGGCGCCACATCGGCTCGGCCGCGGAGTTGACCGAGACCGACGCGCCGCTGCTCGGCCGCCTGTTCGGCGTGTCAGCCGAGCTCGCGCGAACGCTGGGGATCGCGGACGGGGGCTATCGGCTCGTCTCGAATGTCGGCCGCGGGGGCGGCCAGACGGTCGACCATCTCCACGTCCACATGATGGGTGGCCGGCCGTTCGACTGGCCGCCCGGATGAGGCGCACGGTCAGACGCTTCTCCCTCGCCCTTCTCGTCGGAGGTGCGGTGGTCGTCGCCGGGTGCGCGACGGAGACTCCGGCGGCGACACTCTCGGAGGCGACGGCCGCGCCCACCCGGACCGTGACGCCCACCGTCAACCAGACGCGCGCGGCATTGGTGACAGCGCTCGGCGGTCAGAACCTCATCCTCGCCGACAGCCAGGCGCCCATCCGGCCGGCCGAAGCACCGCTCTTCGCCGCGGCCCCGCGGGCGGTCTACCAGGTGACACTGCCGAAGGACCCGGACAAGGGCTTCATCGTCGTCTACGAATTCGCCGATCCTGGCGCCGCCGCGACGGCTGCTGCCGAGGAGCAGGCGTACCTCGCGACGGGTCCGGGCCGCGTCCAGACGCCCCAGGGCACGATCACCGTCATCCGGCAGGTCGGGTCGACCGTGGTCTTCTACCAATGGCTGCCCGGCGCCACGAAGGATCCTGCCGCGCCGACGGTCCAGACCGCGCTCGAGACGCTCGGCGTCGGCTTCCCGATCGCGAACTAGCCGGTCGCCGCGGACCCGACCGGCAGAGGCGCATCGGCCGCAACCCACGAGCGGACCTCGGCGCGCTTGATCTTGAGCGTGTGGGTCCGCGGGAAGTCGTCGTCGGGCCACAGTCGCCAGCCCGCGATCCGCTGGTTCGGACCGAGCGACGCGTTGGCCGTCTTGATCGCGGCGTCGATGCGGTCGCCGAGGACCTCCGGGTCGGTCTCGGTCGTCGCTCCCGGCAGCCCGTCGCCGGCCGCTGACGCGAGCACCACCGCCTCGATACGGCCGGGTTGCGTCTCGAGGACGACCGGGTCACGGACGCCCGCGATCCGGAGCGCGTTCTCGATGTCCTCGGGATACACGTTGAAGCCGTTGGGCAGCACGATGATGTCCTTGATCCTGCCCGACAGGATCAGGCGGCCGCGGTCGTCGAGGTGGCCGATGTCGCCGGTCTTGTACCAACCGTCCTCGGTGAACGCCTCCGCCGTGGCGGTCGGGTTCTGCCAGTAGCCGCTGAAGACGGTCGGGCCCTTGAACTGGATCTCACCGGTGTCGCCGATCCGCATCTCGACCCCGTCCGGGGGCCGTCCGACGGTGCCGAGCCCGTGGTCGTCGAGACGCGTGCAGCTGCCGGTCCCCGTCTCGGTCGAGCCGTAGCCCTGGAGGACGGTCACGCCGAGGTCCTCCCACGCCTGCTGGACGGCCGGCGGGAGGAAGGCGCCGGCCGAAAGGAAGAGCCGGAAGTGGCCACCGAGCTGCTTGTGCACGCTCGCGAACAGCCGGGGCCGCACTGACATGGGGAGCCGCCGGGCGATCGCTCGCAACCGGGAGAACGCGGTCTCGCGGCCGCGCTTGGCGACCTCGCGCTCGATGGCGGACCAGAACAGGTCGAGGACCTGCGGCACGACGACCATCGAGGTCACCCGGTGGTCGCGCAGGGCATCGAAGATCACGCGCGGATTCCGACTTCGGACATAGAGGATGTCGGCGCCGACCGACAGGGCGTAGTACAGCCCGACCGCCTGCTCGAGCAGATGCGACAGCGGCAGCAGCGAGACGATCCGATGCTCCATCCGGGGCACGATCCGGTGGAACGTCTCGATCGAGGCGACGACGTTCGAGTGCGCGAGCATCACTCCCTTCGGCGTCCCGGTCGTGCCCGACGTGAAGACGAGCTCGAACGTGTCGGATGCGACGGGCGCCGGCCAGGCGGCGAGCCGCGCCTCCCAATCAGGTGGGAACGCCTCGTCGGGTGGGGCGGCGATGACGTCCACGGCGGTGGTCGGGAAGTGGTCGAGTCCGGCTTCGCGCGGGTCCGGTGCGTCGCGGCCGGTGCCGAGGATCAGATGGCGTGCGCCCGACGCCTCGACGATCCCCTTGACCGCGTCGGTCGACATGCGCAGGTCGAGCGGGACGAGGATGAGGCCCGCCCGCATCGCGCCGAAGTAGGTCGCGGGCAGCTCCTGTGTGGACGGCGACCAGGTCAGCAGCCGATCGCCCGG
>JBJMNA010000195.1:0-6477 GCA_045804485.1 Chloroflexota bacterium | reverse complement strand
GCCCAGAACCTGCTCACGGCCGTCGGAGCCGCGCCGCGACTCGCCCGCCCGAACTTCCCGATGCCGGCGTACAGCTACCCCGCCGGCGTCCGGATCGAGCTGCTGCCGTTCAACGAGGCCGCGCTCCGCCATTTCGCCTTCCTCGAGCGACCCGAGGGGATGGACGTCGAGGACGCCGAGGGCTTTGCCGCGATCGAGCAGGCGGTCCCGTTGCCGCACGACTCCGCTGACGAGATCGTCCCGCAGCTCCAGGAGTTCGACACGATCGGACAGCTGTACCGCTCGGTCCAGGCCGGGCTCGAGTACCTGTCCGAGCGGCTGGGCCACGACCGCCTGTTCGTCGGACCGCCCGACGCGCAGGCGACGGAAGTCCACTTCCGCTGGCCCGAGCTCGTCGCAGTGACCGATCTCGACTCCGCGAAGCGCGCCATCGACACGATCGTCGAGCAGGGCGAGGGCGCGCGTGGGGAATGGCGCGACTCGCACTTCGGGCGGTTGCTCGGGATCCTCGACGAGTACCTCGAGTTCAAGCGTACGGACCCTGCCTTCGAGCCCGCTCGGCCGGTGGTCGCAGCGAACGTCCGGCAGCAGGCGACCGGTGTCCCGATGCCGCTCATCACGGACCCCGGGACGATCCGCTGCATGGACCTGCTCAACGTCACCTACGAGGTCCTCCTCCAGCTGCTGTCGCGCTACTTCGCACACACCGACGAGACGCCCGAACAGCTCGAGGTCCTCGCGGACATCTCGGTCGGGCTGATGTACACGGCGATCAAGCCGCTCGGGACGGTCGCGACGACGCTGCCCATCGGCCCGCATATGCCGGGCGCCACTGCCGGACCCGGGTTCGAGCTCTTCTACCAGGTCGACTACCTGCTGCCGCACCGTGAAGCCGCCTGGATCCTGATGGAGGAGCGGCTGCGCGATGCAGCGGCGTTCGCGGTCCGGTGCGGCGAGCTCTGTACCCCTGCGCTCATGGAGCCGCTGGCACGCGTGGCGCGGTCCCTCGAGCGATACGCGGACCGGTTGCTGGCCGCGTCATGACCGGCGGGCGGGGTCGCGCCATCGTCCCGCCTCGAGACGCCGCCCGGTCATAATCGCGCCACCGTGGAAATGACCGCCTCACTCGACCTTGGCTCGACGCTCCTGATGACCGATGGCGCCGTGCTCGATCCGCTCGTCGGGCCCCAGTGTTCACTCGCCGTGCAGCTCCGACGCGCGTCGGGCGCCGTGATCGGGCGAAGCGCCGAACTCGAGGCGATCTCGCAGGAGCTCCACGAGGCGACCGCTCGGCTATCGGCCGTGACGCTCGAGGGCGAGCCCGGGATCGGCAAGACGCGCCTCCTGCTCGCCGCGGCAGAGCTGGCGGCCACCAGCGGGTTCACCTGTGTCGCGGTGACAGCCGATGAGGAGATCCGTGGCCCCTTCCTGCTCGCGCGGAGCCTGTTCGCATCGGATGCGATCCGTGACACGGCGTCAGGAACACCTGCCGAGGAAGCCGTCCGCCGCGTCGTCGACGCGATCTCGGGACGTGATGAGCGCGGCTTCGAGAGCCTGTCGTCCGACGCCAAGCTCCTGCGCGCGTTCGATCTCGCGGGTGTCGCGATCGCGAGGCTCGCGCACGTGGGCCCGATCGCGCTGCTCATCGACGACGTCCAGTGGGCCGACGACGACACGCTCCGGCTCCTTCGCTACATGGTCCGGAGCGACGCCGAGCAGCCGATCTTCCTGTTCCTGACCGTCCGCCCAGACGAATTCGCGACGGTCAGCGAGGCCGTGAACTTCGTCGCGGACATGGAGCGGATGGGGCTCGTCCGCCGCATCCGTCTCGGACGGTTCGGATCGCTCGAGACGACGGAGCTGCTCAAGCGCGTTCTCGCCGGGCCGGTCGATCCCGCGTCGGCGGCCGCGATGCACGTGCAGTCCGAAGGGGTCCCATTCATCGTCGAGGAGCTCGCCCGGACGCATCGCGAGGCCGGGACGCTCCAGCAGGTCGACGGGGAATGGCGGCTCGGGCGCAATGCGGCCCGGCTGGTCCCGTCCGCGGTCAGGACGCTCATCGACAGACGCGCCGCGCGGCTTCCGGCACGGACGCGGGCCGCCCTCGGCGATGCCGCGATCCTCGGCCGCAGCTTCAGCTTGCGTGATCTTCGCGCCATCCACGCGCGCGTCGGCGACGGCGACGTCGGCTCCGACGTGGCGGCGTTCGGCGGCGACGGTCCGGGTGATGCGACGAACCCCGCGGACCCGCTCGCCGACGACCTCGAACCGGCGGTGAACGCAGGCCTCCTCCTCCCACAGCCCGTCGGCGGCGCCGCGGACTACACGTTCACCCACGAACAGGTCCGCCAATTCGCGGCGAACCTCCTGTCGGTGGCGCGGCGGCGGCAGGTGCACGCCGCCGTCGTGGACCTCCTGCTCGAGGGCGGCGATCCCGCTCCGGCGGGTCTGCCGATGCTCGCGCAGCACGCGCTGGCGGCAGGCGACACGGTCCGGGCCGCGCGGTTCTCGATCGACGCCGCAGCCGCCGCACTCGACTCGAACGCCGCCGAAGAGGCGCTCCGCCTCGTCGACCAGGCACTCCCCGTCGTGTCGGCACCGGCCGACCGCCGGACGCTTCTGGTCACGCGTGATGACGCGTACGCGGCGCTCCGCAAGCCCGGCGAGCGGCTCGACGGCTTGACCGAGCTCGCGGCGCTCGCCGAGGCGATGAATGATCCCGACATCCAGCTTGACGTCCAGCTTCGCCGGGCGTCCGCGCTGCGCATGAGCCACGACGAGGACGCGGCCGCCGAGCTCGCCGAGCGCGTTCGCGGTCGCGCCCGTGAACGGGGAGACGCCGCAACCGAGCTCCGCGCGAACCTGGAGATCGGCCAGGCGTTGCTTCGCGCGCCGCTGGGTGAATCGTTCGGCGGAGCCACGCCGGAGACGGATCTCGACGGCGCCGAGGAGGCATATCGCCGCGCCGTCGAGCTCGCGGAGCAGGTCCGAGACGATCGCAGCCTCGCTGCCGCGCTTCGCGAGATCGGGATGATCGACTACGCTCGGGGCCGAAAGTGGTTCGCGGGCGAGGTCATGGCCGGGCGGGCGGGCGCGATGCTTTCGGCGGTCGCGGGCGGCGCCGACATCGAGACACTGCTCCGCGAATCGGAGATCGGACCGCTGCTGATGGACGCCCGAGAGGTACTCGAGAGGGCGCTCGGGATCTTCGAGCGCCTCGATGACCGGACGGGCGTGATGTCGACCGTCATCGCGATGGCCTATGCGAGCTACTCGCCCGTCATGCACCTGTCGTCGTCGGCCCGCCACCTCGAGGAGATCCGGCGCGTGACGAGCCGGCTGTCGGAGGTCGTCACCGAAAGCGAGCGCGACCGCCTCGACCTTCAGATGCTGTTCGGCGTCCACGTCTATTCGCGAGCCAAGGTCGTCCCCGACCTTGCCTTGTCGCGGGGCGAGGATGCGCACCGGGCGGCGAGGCTCCAGGGCGACCGGGCGATCGAATTCCTTGCCGCGGGCGGCGTGGCGCTGTGCCACCTCGAGCTCGGCGACATAGCCGCCGCCGAGCGGTGGCTCGGGCTGGCAGCGACCGCGGCATCGGTCGCGCAGACGCGGAGTCGCTCGATCCAGCTCGAGACGTGGCGCGGCATGGTCCGCGCGGGCGCCCGTGATGCGAACGGGATGCTCGAGCACCTCGAGCGGGCGGTCATGCTCGCGACCGAGGGCGGCCGCGCATCCGCGCGATGCGAGGCGCTCGCTCGCCTCGCGCTGGAGGCGTCGCAGCTCGTCGCGGTCGGCGGTCGCCCGGATCCCGGCCTCTCGCAAACCGTCGAGCGATCGGCCCAGCAGGTGAAGGACCTGCTGCCGCACCTGCCGGGGCACGCTCCGTGGGGTGCGCAGGCGGATGCGGCTCTGTCGGCCATCGCGCTCGCGGCCGGCGACATCGAGACCGCGACAGCGGCAGCATCGGCGGCATTGGACGCGTTGCGCGGTGCACTCCACGAGGACGTGAGCCTCGACATCGTCATCCCAGCGGCGCGGGCTCTCATCGCAGGGGGGCCGCCGGATGTCCAGGACGGGATGCGGGCGTACCTCCGCGAGACGCTGTCACGGATGGCGCAGGGAACAGCCGACGAGAAAGTGCGCGTCGCCTGGTTGACCGGGCCGGTCGGCCGTCAGCTCGCCGAGCTCGCGGGTCCGCTGGACCTCCCCGCCGAGGCGACGCCGGAGCCGGGCTCCGAGACCGACGTCGTTCGTCCCGACGTGGACGAGACCGAGGGACGGCTGCTGCAGCTCCTGACGGAGGGACGGACGAACGCCCAGATCGCAGCCGAGATCGATTGCACGGAAGAAGAGGTCGCGGCTCGGCTGACCCGGCTGTTCGCGCGACTGGGCGCGTCGACGCGTGCCGAGGCGACCTCGCTCGCCTTCCGCGGACTGGCCGTGGTCGGTTCGGGTTGATGACCATCCGGGCACGCGTCGATCGGCACAAGTGCGTCGGCGCGGGCAACTGCATCACGCTCGCCCCGACGGCCTTCGACTGGCTCGCAGGCGACTATGGCAAGGCGGACGTGGTCGGGCCGGACAGCGTCGACGAGGAGGTCCTGCGGGCCGCGGCCTTCGCGTGTCCGACGGCCGCGATCATCCTCGAGGACGTCGCGGAGCTCCTGCCATGGCAGCTCCGGGGCAAGGCCGGTCCGGCCCGACGCGTCATGAAGACGTTCATGTTCACCGACATCGTCGGATCGACTCTGATGGTCGAGGCGCTCGGGGACGACATGTGGGACGGCGTGCTGCGATGGCACAACACCGCGCTCCGTGAGGTCTTCGCCGCCCACTCCGGGGAGGAGATCTCCACGACCGGGGATGGCTTCTTCGTCAGCTTCGACTCGCCTGACCTCGCCGTTGCGGCCGCGATCGCGATCCAGCGCCGGCTCGCGGAGCATCGATCGACTGCTGGCTTCGCGCCGCAGGTCCGGATCGGGCTCCACGCGTCGGATGCGACGAGGGTCGCCGGCGACTTCCACGGCAAGGGCGTCCACGAGGCGTCACGCATCGCTGCGCTGGGGGGCGCGGGCGACATCGTGGCGAGCGTGGCGACCGTCGGCGAGGCGCACCGGACCTCGGGTCGCCGGACCGAGACCCTGAAGGGCATCTCCGCGCCCGTCGAGGTCGTCAACGTCGACTGGCGGTAGGGTCGCTCCGGTCGCCCGCCCGCAGGCGACACCCTCGGTGTCCGACAGCGAACACCGCGCCCGTCACCGATCGAACGTCGTTGCGGTCCGATGCGGACTTGGGTGGTCGGGGCCCGAAACCTACTGTTCGGTCCATCGAACGGATGACCACACGATCACCCGAAAGAAGCGAAGAGCCGGAGGGCCAGCCCGATGTTCGACCTCTATCACGCACCCGACCAGGCAGCCTACCGCCAGGCCGAGCTCTACGAGCGCATCGCCACCGACCAGCTCCTCAAGGGCGCAGTCGACGCCGGATCGACCGATGATCGCGTCTCACCCGCCCGCAAGGTCATCGTCTTCGTGACCGACGTCATGGCCTCCGTCAGCGCGGCCTTCGCCACAGCCGGACGTCGACCGCACCGCATCTGAGCCCGCCACTCAAAGCCGCCGGTCCCTAGACTCACGGAGTGGTCGGCGCCGCTTCTTCGATCGACAGCATCGACACCGCACGTCTCTCCGGAGCGTGCGGTGTCTTGCACGTGGCGGACCGCGGATGACCCTCGTCGTCGCGGATGCCGTTGAGCGGAAACGCTACGAGGCCGAGCTCGATGGCACCCTCGCCGGGGTCCTCGAGTACATCGTCAAGCACGATCGCATCGCACTGATCCACACCGAGGTGAAGCCGGCGTTCGAAGGTCACGGCGTCGCGGCGGGCCTGACCCGGTTCGCGCTCGACGAGGCACGCCGGCGCGGGCTGAAGGTGATCGTCATCTGCCCGTACGTCCGTCGGTACCTCGACACGCATCCCGCGGACATGGACATCGTCGTCGGATCCTCGGTCGCCGAGGTCTAGCGGGGCCGACCGCGGGTTCAGTCGATCATCACCAGCGGAGCGAGTGAGCCGAGCGGACCGTCAGCGCGCGGCCGCGCCAGCGGCGGCTCGGGTACGGCGCCATCCGCCGCCACCCGGTCGACAATGACCGCGTCGAGCTGTGCGAGCAGGCTCGGGACGCCGGATTCGAGCGCACCGCCGTAGGCCGGGCCGATCACCGTCATCAGCTCCTTTTCCCGCTTGGTCCTGGGTGCGGCGTACCGGAAGTGGATGGTGGTCCCCTGCGTCGTCGGCTCGAATTCGACGGTGTGCAGCAGCTTGATCGGTCCCGTCGGGGTCTCGAGGACGGTCCGGTCCGTGACGTAGTCGTACGGTCGCCAGTCGAGGATCTCCTCGACGACGGCGTCCTTGCCGTGCATGCAGTGGTTGGCCGAACCGGGTCCACGACGGCCGCCGGTCGCGCCCCGCACG
>JBJMNA010000194.1:0-21060 GCA_045804485.1 Chloroflexota bacterium | reverse complement strand
GGTCCGATCTGGGCGCGCAACGCGAAGCCCGGCGTCGCCAACTTCGCGGTCGGCAACCCGCAGGAGATGCCGCTCACCGGGTACGTCGAGGCGCTCCGGAAGCACATCGAACCCCAGGCGCCCGACTGGTTCGCCTACAAGCTGAGCGAGCCTCGGTCACAGGCCGCTGTCGCGGAAGGGCTGTCGGCACGGACCGGCCTCGATTGGGATCCGGCCGACGTCGCGATGACGAATGGCGGCTTCGCCGCTCTCGCGGTCGCATTCCGGGCGATCCTGGAGCCCGGCGACGAGGTCGTCTTCCTCTCGCCGCCCTGGTTCTTCTACGAGCTCCTCATCCTGGCCGCCGGTGGCACGCCCGTCCGAGTCGCGCTCCAGCCGCCGGCGTTCGACCTCGACCTCGCCGCCATCGCGGCCGCGATCACGCCCCGGACGCGAGCCGTGCTCCTCAATTCACCGCACAACCCGAGTGGTCGCGTCTACCCGGTGTCGGACCTCCGAGCGTTGGCCGACGTCCTCGAGGAGGCATCGGCACGGAATGGCCGGGCCATCCACCTCGTGTCCGACGAGCCGTACAACCGGATCCTGTTCGACGGCCGTGAGTTCCATAGCCCGGCGGAGGTCTACCCGAACACGATCACGACCTATTCGTACGGCAAGACGCTGCTCGCGCCCGGGATGCGGATCGGCTACCTCACGGTCCCGCCGACGATGCCCGATCGCGAGGCACTGCGTGAACGGATCGTCGTCGCGCAGCTCGCCGGCGGGTTCCTGTTCCCGAACGCGCTCCTGCAGCACGCCATCGGCGACCTCGAGAAGCTGTCGATCGACATCGGGGCGCTCGAGCGGCGACGGGACAGGTTCGTCCCGGCGCTCCGCGACCTCGGCTTCGAGACGACGATGCCCGAAGGCACGTTCTACGTGATGGCTCGCAGCCCGATCGAGGACGACGAGGCGTTCTGCGACCTGCTCGCCGAAGAGGACGTCCTCGTGCTGCCGGGAACGGTCGTCGAGGTGCCGGGCTGGTTCCGGATCTCGCTCACCGCCAGCGACGAGATGGTCGAGCGCAGCCTCGGCGGATTCGGGCGCGCGCGCAACAGGGCGTTCACCCCGTTCGGCGGATAGCGCCCGGCCGTCAAAAGGACGACGGACCGGACGAGTGTAGTGTCTGGTGATGACCCGCCCGACGACCGACACGAGCGGTCCACGACCTCGCCCGGCGGTCGAGCGGCTCGCGGCCGACCTTACCGAGCGCGGCGTGGGCGACCCGCTGACAGACGAATTCGTCACGTGGCTCGCGGGTTCATCGCGGTTCCGCGGCTTCGCCGACACCTATCGAGACAAGATCCGCAAGAAGCTCCGCAATGCCACTGATCCCGCGACCGTCCGTGACGTCCGGGCCGAGATCCTCGCCGCCCGGCTCCTCCTCGCGGACCGACGCTTCGACGTCCGATTCGAGGCCTACGGATCGGGCAAGGGCGGGCCTGACCTGACACTCACGTTCAGGGGCAACGAGACATTCGACATCGAAGTGACCAGGCTCCGCCGGATCCCCGACGCAGCCGGTCTGGGCGCCACCATCATGGCCAAGCTGCGCCAGCTGACCCCAAGCACCCCGAACGTCCTGCTGCTTGCCGCCGACGCTGAATGCGCGGCGGCGGTCGATGTCGCCGGGGCGGTTCGCGGACTCCGGGGACGAGCTGACGCCAAGGGCGAGGCCTTCTTCATCGCTCGCGGCTTCGAAGGCAGCCGCGCCTTCTACGACCGGTTTCTGCGCCTGAGTGCCGTCCTCGTGTGGTGTGAGGCGGCAGACGACGACCGAGCGACGTTGTGGACCAACGGATCTGCCCGGATCCCTCTGTCGGACGACGCCGCACGTGCGTGTCTCGCGTCGCTGCGGGCCGCCATGTGATCCGAGTCGGGCCTGCGACCGGTCAGCGAAGCTCCTGGATCCGGATGAGATTCCCTGCCGGATCGCGGACGGCGCAGTCGCGGACGCCGTACGGCTGATCGACCGGCTCCTGGACGATCTCGGCGTCGCTCGCCTGGAGGCGCTCGAACGTCGCATCGAGGTCCGGTGTCGCGAGGAGCAGGCTCCCGAAGGTGCCCTTGGCCATCATCTCGGCGATCGTCCGGCGCTCGTCGTCGGTGATCCCGGGACTCGCGGACGGCGGGTAGAGGACGATGGACGTGCCCGGCTGATGGACGGGACCGACGGTGATCCAGTGCATGCCCTTGTAGCCGACGTCGTTGCGGACCTCGAACCCGAGGATGTCGCGGTAGAACGAGACCGCGGCGTCCGGGTCGTCCTGCGGCAGGAAGCTCGCGTGGATCGAGATGTCCATCGCGGTCACCCTAGGCACCGACGGTCGTGCGCGCTTCTCGATCCCTGATCGGCCGCGTCACCTGCTTGGCGACGCACGATGGCATCCCGGCGGTCGCCCGTGCGGCCTCGACCCGATAGATGCTCGGCGGCACGCCGACGAGTTCCGTGAAGCGTGTGCTGAACGTCCCCAGCGACGAGCACCCGACCGCGAAGCAGACATCGGTGACGCTCATGTCGCCGCGCCGGAGGAGCGCCATCGCACGCTCGATGCGGCGCGTCATGAGATAGCCGTACGGCGATTCGCCGTACGCCGACTTGAACTGGCGGCTGAGGTGCCCCGCCGACATGTGCGCGCCACGCGCCAGTGCCTCGACGTCGAGCGGCTGGGCATAGTCACGATCGATCCGGTCGCGGACGCGCCGGAGCCAGACAAGATCCGTCAGGTGCTGGTCGACAGTGGTCGGCGTGGTCACGCCACGATCGTGCCACAGACGAGGGACGGGCGAGCACATGACGTTTCGAGGCCGCCTCAGGAGCCGACGTAGGCGGCCAGGTGCTCGCCCGTCAGCGTGGCTCGCGCCGCGACGAGTTCGGCAGGCGGCCCTTCGAAGACGATCCGGCCGCCGTCGTGCCCAGCGCCCGGCCCAAGGTCGATGATCCAGTCGGCGTGCGCCATCACCGCCTGGTGATGCTCGATGACGATGACCGACTTGCCCGAGTCGACGAGCCGGTCGAGCAGGCCGAGAAGCTGCGCGACATCCGCAAGGTGGAGGCCGGACGTCGGTTCGTCGAGGACGTAGACCTCGCCCTTGTCGGCCATCTGGGCGGCAAGCTTGAGGCGCTGCCGCTCGCCACCGGACAGCGTCGTGAGCGGCTGGCCAAGGCTCACATAGCCGAGCCCGACGTCCTCGAGCCTCGCGAGGATCCGGTGCGCGGCGGGAACCTGCGCATCGCCGGTGGCGAAGAACGCCGCGGCATCCGTCACCGGCATCGCGAGCACCTCGCTGATGTCCTGTCCGCCAAGCGTGTACTCGAGGACGGCCGCCTGGAAGCGCTTGCCATCGCATTCCTCGCATGTGCTCGCGACGGTGGCCATGATCCCGAGCTCCGTGTAGATGACTCCCGCACCGTTGCAGCTCGGGCAGGCGCCCTCGGAGTTCGCGCTGAACAGCGCCGGCTTGACGCCGTTGGCCTTCGCGAACGCGGTGCGGATCGGGTCGAGGAGGCCCGTGTACGTCGCGGGATTGCTTCGCCGCGAGCCCCGGATCGCCCCCTGATCGACCGAGACGACACCGTCCCGGCCGGAGACTGAGCCGTGGATGAGCGAGCTCTTGCCCGAGCCGGCAACCCCTGTCACGACGACGAGCACACCAAGCGGGATATCGACATCCACGTCGCGCAGGTTGTGGGTGACCGCACCGCGGACCGCGAGCACACCGGACGACCTGCGGACCGAGGCCTTCAACGACGCGCGATCATCGAGGTGCCGCCCGGTCAGCGTGCCGCTGCTACGGAGCCCATCGACCGTGCCCTCGAACACGACCTCGCCGCCCTTCGTGCCGGCACCCGGCCCGAGGTCGACGACATGGTCGGCGATGGCGATCGCCTCCGGCTTGTGCTCGACGACGAGGACCGTGTTCCCCTTGTCGCGGAGCTGGAGCAGGAGCTCGTTCATCCGGGCGATGTCGTGCGGATGGAGGCCGATGGTCGGTTCGTCGAAGACGTAGGTCACGTCGGTCAGCGACGACCCGAGATGCCGGATCATCCTGGTCCGCTGCGACTCGCCGCCTGACAGGCTGCCCGACGGCCGCTCGAGGCTCAGATACCCGAGCCCGATGGTCACGAACGAGTCGAGGATCTCGCCGAGCCCGGCGAGCAACGGCGCCACCGACGGTTCGTCCAGGTCGCGGACCCAGACGGCGAGATCGCTGATCTGCATCGCGCACGCATCGGCGATGCTGATGCCACCGATCTTCGACGAGCGCGCGGCTTCCGCCAGCCGCGTCCCACCGCATTCCGGGCAGGTCGTGAAGGTCACGGCCCGGTCGACGAACGCCCGGATGTGCGGCTGGAGGCTGTCGACGTCCTTCGACAGCATCGACTTCTGGATCCGCGGGATCAGCCCCTCGTAGGTCAGGTTGATGCCGTCGACCTTGATCTTGGTCGGCTCCTTGCGGAGGAGGTCGTGGAGCTCCGACTCCGTGTAGTCGCGGATGGGCTTGTCGACGTCGAAGAAGCCCGAACCCATGAAGATGCGGCCGTACCAGCCCTCCATGCTGTAGCCCGGGATGGTCAGCGCGCCCTCCGCGAGTGACTTCGACCCGTCGTAGAGGGCAGACAGGTCGAAATCGGTCACCGAGCCCATGCCCTCGCAGCGGGGACACATCCCACCGAGGACCGCGAAGTCCACCGTCTTCGTCTCACCACGCTCGACGGTGATGACGCCTCCGCCACGGACGGACGGCAGATTGAACGAGAACGCCTGCGGAGACCCGATGTGCGGCACCCCGAGCCGGCTGAAGAGGATGCGGAGGAGCGCGTTCGCGTCCGTCGCGGTCCCGACGGTCGACCGGGCGTTGGCGCCCATCCGTTCCTGGTCGACGATGATCGCCGTCGTCAACCCGTCGAGGACGTCGACGTCCGGTCGCGCGAGCGTCGGCATGAAGCCCTGCACGAACGCGCTGTAGGTCTCGTTGATCATCCGCTGGGACTCGGCCGCGATCGTACCGAAGACGAGCGAGCTCTTGCCCGAGCCGGAGACACCGGTGAATGCGGTGAGGCGGCGCTTCGGGATCTCGACGCTGATGTCCTTCAGGTTGTTGACGCGTGCGCCGCGGACGCGGATCAGGTCGTGGCTGTCCGCGACGTGGCGTTCCGCCGAGAGCGTGTCGGTCGTCACTCAGCCGTCCTGCACGAGACCGAGGACGTTGCCGTCCGGATCGGTGAAGGTCGCGACGACGCGGCTGCCGCCGACAGCGTGCGGTGCCTCCTTGACCGTCGCGCCCGCGGCCGTGACCTCGGCGAGCTTCGCCTCGATGTCGTCGACGTGCCAGTACGCGACGGGTGACGTCGCCTCCTGCGGGCCACCGCCCGGGACGAGGCCGATCTGCTGTCCCGCGGCCTCGAAGCCGACGTAATACGGCGAGTCAGCCATCGGCTCGACGCCGAGTAGCGCCGCGTACATCGCCTTGGCCGCGGCCAGGTCGGAGACGGGGTGCAGGATCGTCTTCACGCCCTGCGTCATCGAGGTTGCCATCGTTCCCTCCGATCGTCTTCGGATCATCGCCCGGAGCGATTCTAGGGAACGCGAGCCGCTCGACGCTTCTCGATTCCTGCTCGGGATCCGATCCGCGCGTGGACGGTCAGACGACCAGGACGATCTTCCCGAGGGTTCCTGCGGTGAAGGCTTCGAGCGCGGCTGCCGCCTCGTCGAGGGCGAAGGTCTTCTGGATCGGCACGCGGAGGGTTCCCGCGGCCACCGCGGCGATGAGCGAATCGAGCTTTTCGGGCGTCGGGTTCCCGGCGACGTTCGTGGCGTGGACGCCGCGAGCTGCGAGCCCCTCGACGTCCGCGGCACCCAGCGTGGTCGCGATGCGACCGCCGTCGCGGACGAGGTCAGCCACCCGGCCGAACGTGTCGGCGCGATCGACGAGGTCGATGACGGCGTCGATGCCGTCGGGATAGCGCTCGCGGACGGTAGCGGCGGCATCGGTCGTCGCGTAGTCGATCGTCTCGGACGCCCCAAGCGCGCGGGCGAGTTCCGCTTCGTCACCCTCCTTCGCCGACGCGATGACGGTCGCGCCGCGCTGAGCGGCCAGCTGCAGGGCGAACAGCCCGACCCCGCCGGTGGCACCGATGACGAGGATCGTGTCGCCGATGCCGGGATCGACGGCCTCGACGGCATCGACCGCCGTGGACCCAGCGAGCGGAATGGCGGCCGCCTCGATGAACGACACCCCGGCGGGCTTGCCGGCGACGACGAGTCGCGGGCCCTCCGCGAGGATCTCGGCGAACGTGCCGACATCGAGCGGCGGCGTCGACCGGACGAACCCGAATACCTCGTCACCGACCTCGACGTCGGTCCATTCGGCGCCGACGCGGTCCACCACTCCCGAGAAGTCGCGCCCGATCACCGTCGGGAACGTGTGCTCCATCATGCGCACGAGGTTCCCGGACGCCTGGAAGATGTCGAAGCCGTTGACGCTCGCGGCGGTCACCCGGATGAGCAGCCCGTCGGACGCGACGTCCGGCTCCGGAAGATCGGCGATGGTGGCCGGCTCGTCGGCGCTGAGCAGGGCGAATGCTTTCATCGGTCCTCGTTCCGTTGCGCGTAGTTGACGACGCAACGATATCACGCCGCAACGCGCGAGGACCGCCGACGCTACCCCTGCTGGAGCCGGAGCAACCCGAAGATGGCACCCTGCGGATCGGCGATCATCGACATCCGGCCGCCCGGGAACTCCATCGGCGCGAGCATCTCCTTGCCACCGGCCCTGACGGCCTCGGCGGTGGAGGCGTCGACGTCCTCGACTCCGAAGTAGACGAGCCAGTAGTTCGGCATCTCTGCCGGAGCCATCGGGCTCATCTCGGTCGCCCCGGCGATGCTCCGGCCGTCGAGCTGGAACTCGGTGTACGGCATCTCGGGACTGTCGCTCGTATGGAGCGCCCAGCCGAAGACGTCGCGGTAGAAGGGGAGCACCGCCCCCACGTCACGAGCGTTGAGCTCCGCCCACGAATACGCGTTGGCACCCTCGGTCTGGAATCCGCCCATCGCCGATGGTTGCCATGCGGAGATCACTGCCCCCCGGGGGTCGGCGAAGACGGCCATGCGGCCCTGGTCGCCGACATCGAAGGCCGGCATCACGACCGTGCCGCCGGCCTCCTCCACCTTCCGACCGAGTGCCTCGGCGTCGTCCGTGCCGATGTACACCGACCAGGCTGTGGGTTGCTGGGGCGACATCGTCGGGCCGATGCCGGCCACATCCTTGCCTCCGAGCCGGGCAAGTCCATAACCGCCGTACTGGGGATCGGGGTTGACCTCCACGTCCCACCCGAAGACGGTCGAATAGAACCTGCCGGCTGCCGCCGCATCCGTGGTCCCGAGATCGATCCATGCGGGCTTGTTCGCCACCGCATTCGCAGCATTCGCCATGGCTGCACCTCCAGTGTGATTGTGCCCCGGGCAAATGACGATGTCGAGGTTCGACGGCGGTCGATGGTGCCGTCGCCGACGGTGGCCCAGGCTCGCGGGATGACAACGTCTTTGGCGGCCGGCCGCCGCTCGCTTTCGCTCCTCGACCTCGGTTCGCTCATCTACCTCGGCGCGGTGTGGGGCGCCGCCTTCCTGTTCCTGCGCATCGCGTCTCCCGAGATCGGGCCGGCGTGGGCCGCCGAGGTCCGCCTTGCCATCGGCGCCGCCGTGCTCGTCCTCGTCGCCGGTCGCGCGACATGGAGGGTCGCCCGCACACGCCTCGTGAGCTTCCTCCTCGTCGGCGCCTTGTTCTCGGCGTTGCCGTTCACGCTCATCGCCGTCGCGACGATCACGCTGCCGGCAGGTTTCGCGGCTCTCCTGAATGCTGCGACGCCGCTGTTCACGGCCGCGATCGCCGTCGGCTTCATGGGCCAGCGCATCTCGCTTCGTGTCGGAGGGGGGCTGGCCGTCGGCGTCGTCGCGGTCGTCCTCCTCGTCGGATGGTCGCCCCTGGAACCGGGCGCGACGACCGTCCTCGCGATCGCGGCCGGGCTTGGCGCGCCGGCCAGCTACGCGGTGGCCGGCAATCTCGTTCGTGCCCGGCTGTCCGACGTCCCACCAGTCGAGCTCGCCACCGGGATGCTCGCTGCCGGCGCGGTGATCGCACTGCCCGTCGCGCTCGTCTCCGGAGCGCCTGGCGCGCTCGCAGTCGACGGCGCGTTCTCACTCGTCGGGGTCGGTGTCCTCTCGACGGCGCTGGCGTGGCCGATCTTCTTCCGCGTCCTCCGGCGGACGACCCCGACTGCTGCGAGCACCGTGACGTTCATCGTCCCGGCGTTCGCGCTCGCGTGGGGATCGATCGTCCTCGCCGAGCCCGTCGGACTCGGTCTTGTGGTCGGGTTCGGGCTGATCCTTGTGAGCTTGATGCTCGTCCTCGGGGTCGTGCCAAAGCTCAGACTGCCCGTCGCGCGCCGTCAGGCGCTCATCGGTCGCGGGGCCGGCGGCTCGTAGAGCATCCACGCGGGCGAGAAACAGTGGTGCGTGCCGGCAACACACGCGCGGGATGAACTGGCATCGCGCGCCGCCATTTGCCATCATGCTGCGACCGGAGAGGTGGCTGGAGCCACGGGGGAGTTCCTGGGCACGGCGTCCCCTGTGTGCGGTCGCCCGACGCGTGCTGAAAGCCAATGGCGAGACCGACCTCGGCCGCAGGAGGTGTCGCCATGGCGCATGGGCGTTTGGCACGAATCGGTCTGACCGTCGCAGCTGCTGCGATGGCCCTGACATTGACAGCGAGCGTCACCCTCGCTGGCGAAGTCACGGGCAGCGGCAAGAAGATGGACCAGAACCAGGGCAGGTCGTGGTGCTCCTTCTCGGGACATAACGACGATCCGAGTGCCCCGTTGGACGGCTCGGGTCCGAATGGCCCGGGTGGTCACTCGCAGTCGTTCGGCCAGAATGTGAAGCTCGGTCTGGCAGATCCGCATGGGTTCAACCCAGGCGTCGCCTGCAACCCGAACCGGACTCCGCTTCCCCCGAACCCGAACAGGCACCACTGAGATGGCGATCGGCCCCGACGACGACGTCGGGGCCGATCTCTTTCATCTCTTTCGCGGCCGCTACCTGGACGGATCAGACGTCGACCAGGACCTCGCGCAGCTTCGCCGCGAACGCATCGGGGTCGCCGGCCTGGCCATACTCGCCGCCGAGGAACCCGCCGTGGTCGCTCGGGAAGGGAATGACGTCCGTTCCGAGGCGTTCCGCGGTCGCAACGGCGCCGCGATGCGCCATCTGACCCTCGGACTCGACCCCCGCCCCCAGCACGATCCGGGTCGACGCGGCCCGCAACGCATCGAAGTCGGGCTGGTAGTGCGTGCACGTCGTGATGTTCTGGAAAAGCAGGGGATCGGTCCGATTCCCGTCGTCCTCGGCAGGTAGCCCGAACATCGCGGGATCGGGCGGAGGCGCCGCGGCGAACTCGGCCGTGATCGGTCCCTGGTGGCTCACCGCGAGGATGAACTGCGCCATCGCGGGACCGAATCCGCTTCGCTGGTAGGTGTCCGCGATCGCCTGCGTGAACGCCATCGCGTACTCCGCGTCGGGCAGGAGGGACGCGAGCGGCGGCTCGTGCGCGACGAGCGTCCGGACGTCCTCAGGATGGGCGGCGACGAGCGCGAGCGCATTCACGGCGCCGCCGCTGCTGGCGAAGAGGTCGACCGGCGCGACACCGAGCGCTGCGATGATCCGATGGACGTCGTCGGCATGCTGCGCAGGCGTCGACCGCGTCGTCGGGTCGGCCTTCGTGCTCCGTTCGACGCCCCGCGGGTCGTACGTCACGACGGTGCGATCGGTGAAATGCCCGGCGAGCGTCGCGAACCCACCGGCACCCATCGGGGAGCCGATGACGACGAGGACAGGCTCGGTCGTCGTGCCGTCCGCTTCTCGGACGTCATAGGTCAGCACCGCCCCCGGCACCTCGAGGGTGTGGGTCGTCGGCTGGATCATCGTCGGCATCGCGCTCTCCTCATCGAACTCTTTGTTGACCGTGCCTATGCGGTGCGGACCGGATCCTCGGCGAGGATCGCATCGATCTGCCCGACCGCCTGGGTCAGCCCTTCTTCCATGCCCATGCCGAGGACCTGCTCCATGGCCTCGGTGCTCGGGAAGTGGCTCTCGATCGACATCCGCGTGCGGCCGCCATCGATCGGTTCGATCGTGACGCGACCCTCGTTCCGCGGGAACGCGTCGTTGGGCGTCCCGTCGTTGTCGGCGAAGCCGTCCACGAACACCAGGCGTCGCGGCGGGTCGATCTCGACGATGTCCCAGAAGCCGTGGGCTTCGTCGCCCGTCGGGCCGGTCATGTGGTATTCGACGTGGCCTCCGGGCGCGAAGTCATGGCGGGTGAAGGTGGCAGGCCACGACGGCGGACCCCACCAGCGCTCGAGCTTGTGCGGGTCCGCCCAGAGATCCCAGACGCGCTCCGGCGTCGCATCGAACTCCGCGGTCAGCAGCATGGTGAGAGTGGCTGGATCCTTCTGGACAGCGGTGACAGTCATCGACGTGGTTCCTCCGTGCGGCTGATGAGATCGGTCATGCGGTCGATGCGACCGCGCCACAGCGCCTCGTATTCGTCGAGCAGCCCCCGCGCGAGCCGGAGGCCCTCGATGTTCGTGCGAACCAGCTTTCGGCGTCCCGTCCGTTCCTTGGTGATGAGGCCGGCCCGCTCGAGCACGGCGACGTGCTTCTGGACGGCGGCGAACGTCATCGGGTAATGGGCAGCGAGCTCCGCCACACCCTCGCGGCCATTGAGCGCGCGCAGGACGATGTCCCGCCTCGTGGCGTCAGCGAGGGCCGCGAAGACGATGTCGGCGTCGAATTGCTGCTGCATTGATACAACCATACGGTTGTATGTCGTCGCTGTCAAGTCCGAAGAGCACGACGTGTCACGAGAGCTGACACGTCGACCGACGACGCTGATCCCGACGGACCAACGGCGCGGACCGGCGCGCAACAGGGATCCGCCGAGCAGGGGAGACCCGTCGATGCTCGCCGACTACCGCTCGTTCATCGAGCGACCAACGTCACCGCTCGAGCGTGGCTGCACCACGAAAGTCGCCTACACCAGCCGGCGCGAGGCGCGGACGCGATCACGCCATGGCCGTCACGCGGACGGCAGTCTGCAGGCGTACCACTGTCGCTACTGCGGCGGCTGGCACCTCGGCCATCGCCGCGGCGCGTTCGTCAGCAGGTGACGGGGTGCGGCGTCGGATGCGAAGCCGAGTAGGTCGTCTTGACCGTCTTGTAGCGATACGCGTCGGCGATCAGCTTCGGGTACGTGTAGTTCGGCCCTGTCGACGTTTGCAGGCGGAGCCGCTCCGTGCTGAGCGAGAACGCGCCCGCGAACGAATCCGAGGTCTTCTTGACGAAGTTGATCTTGTAGTAGCTGACGTAGCTGTCGCTCGTGTAGACCTTGACGACGCGCCCGAGCAGGCCGGCAGCACCGTGGTTCCGGAACTGGGTCAGCATCGGCAGGAACATGCCCGTCCGCGCGTGCGCGTAGATGAACGTGTAGCCGGGCTCACGCGGCTGGGCCACCGACGGCGCATACATCGCGACCTTGCATTTCGGGTAGGCATTGGGCCCGCGGATGACCGGCAGATTGATGCTCAGCGACCCGATGGTCACGCGTGTCGCGTGCGGGAACGAGAACGTCGCGCATTTGACGGACGTGCCACTGACCAAACGAACGACGAAGCTGGACTTGCGCGCCTGGACCCAGACCTTGTCCATGTCCCACGGAAGCAGGGTGTCGGTCCGGCTCGCGGTGCCGGTCGACGAGGTCCTGATCGACGTGGAGACGGCGACGGTGCTGAGACTCGAGCACGTTCCGCCGCGGACGGCGATCTTGTATGTCGACCCGTGCTTCAGGCCCTTCAAGCTGTACGCAACCGAACCGACACCGTTGGTGTAGGCCCTGACCGTGACTCTCCCGTAGATACCGCCGGAGCCGATCTTGGCCGTCCAGGTCCGCTGCACCGTGAGGGCGCTGACGGGGGCGGCACCGACCGCGAGAAGGGTCGCAAGCGCGAGCAAGAGTGCAGCGGAGCGGCGTCGCGTCATTCGCATCGGTCATCCCTGTTGGTCGGATCGGGGCCCAAGGTCCGTCCGACCCCGGGCGGCGAGGGTAAGCGCGGCGGTGGCACCGCGGCAAGAGGCCCGCGACCGTAAACGGTGACGAAGGGCACCGAGTTGGCGAAGGAATTCCCTGCGCGGCGGAGGATACCCCGAACGGCGTGGTGCGTCGAGGCCCCTCGTGAGGACGGCTAGTCAGCCGGCTCCACGGCGTGTCGCGAGCGAGCGGCGGCAAGCCGATCGTGCGCTTCGGTCAGGAGCGGGACGACGACATCGCGGAACGTCTCGTCGCTCGGGTTGAGGATCGAGACCCACAGCTGCTTTGCATACACCGGGTGCGGGAACAGCCGATCGAACGCTGCCGGGTCGTGCGCCGCGGACGAGGCGGCGACGCGCTCGAACGTCGCCCGTCCGACGCCGATATTGACCCTGAAGACGCCCGGCCTCGCAAGATCCGATGGCGCGCCCTCGTCGTGCTCGTCGGTGGTGACGATCGTCGCGAAGTTGGGGAAATGGCGCTCAGGGTCGAGCGAGAAGAACACCGCGCCCATCGCCTCCGCGACGTCCGTCTCGGGCCATCGCGTGAGGATCGCCTCCCTGATCGCCACCGGATCCGGTCCGGTCGGCAGCCCTTCTGTCGTCATGCCGTGAGCGTACGTCCCCGCTGTCAAGCCTCGCCGCCTTGCATCCGGGACGGTGTGGACAGCCGCCATGGGCGTCGCGATACTCGGCGCGAAAAGGAGGATCCGCATGGCAAACCTGGTCGTCCATTTCGAGATCCATGCGAGCGAGCCGGAAAAGCTGATCGAGTTCTATTCAGCGCTTCTCGGCTGGCGATTCACGCAATTCGGCGAGACGCCGTACTGGACCATCGACACCGGCGAAGGCGCCATCGGCAACGTCGCCGGAACGGCCGGGCACGGCATCAACGGCGGCCTGGTCGAGCGACGTGGCCCCAAGCCGGAGGTCGGTGCCTCGGTGAATGGGTGCAACATCGTCGTCGGCGTCGACGACGTGGATCGGCTCATGGAACGCGGCGTCCTGCTGGGCGGGACCGAGGCGCTGCCGGCCCAGGACTGGCCGGGCATCGGTCGGGGCGGATACCTCCTCGATCCCGACAACAACGTCTTCGGCCTGATCTCACCGGTCCTGTCCGACGGCACGACGGCGATGGGCGGCGAGTCGTAGCCTTGGACGGCGCCGCGCTCGTCGATTGGCTGCTCGACGCGGACCCCGCCATCCGCTGGCAGGTGATGCGCGACGTGACGCATGAGTCGGCCGATGTCGTCGCGGCGGAACGATCCCGGGTCGCGACCGACGGTTGGGGCGCACACCTGCTCGGCCTCCAGTCGTCCGACGGCCTGTGGGCCGGCAACGCCTTCTCGCAGGACCGCTCCGATACGTTCCACGTCCTGGAGCTCCTGCGACGACTCGGCGTCGATCCCGCGAGCGCCGAGGCCGAGACGGCGCTCGACCGCGTCCGCACGCACGTCACGTGGGGCGACGGCGCGTGGTGGGATCCGCCATGGAAGGACAATCGATTCTTCGACGGCGAGGTCGAGCCGTGCATCAACGGCAACCTGGTCTCGACCGGCTCCTACTTCGGGGTGGATATGTCGCCACTCGTCGAGCGCCTCCTCGGCGAGCAGCTGTCGGACGGCGGATGGAACTGCGAGGTCGAGAACGGCGCGACGGTCTCGTCGTTCGCGACGACGATCAACGTCCTCGAGGGACTACTCGCGCACGAGCGTGCCATCGGCGGTGCAGACCGGGTCGCCCAGGCGCGCCGTCGCGGCGAGGCGTACGTGCTCGAACGCCGGCTCTTCAGGCGGAAGTCCACCGGCGAGGTGATCGACCCTGAGTGGCTGCGCTTTGCCTACCCGCCCTGGTGGCACTACGACGTTCTGCGCGGGCTCGACTACCTCCGCGACGCCGGGACCGAGACCGAGGAGCGTCTCGAGGAGGCCCTCTCCGTCGTGGAGGGCAACCGGGACGCCGACGGGCGGTGGCCGCTCCAGACTCGCCACGAGGGCGAGGCGCCCATCGAGATGGACGAAGGCGTCGGCCGACCGAGTCGGTGGAACACCCTTCGCGCTCTGCGCGTCCTCGAGTGGTTCGGCCGTCCGGTGGCGGTCAGCCCGTCATCGGAACGTGCAACCTCGCCACGCTGATCGGGTCGGCGATGCCCTTGAAGCTCGCTTCCCCCGCGTCGGTCCAGCCTGACGGCTCGACCCAGGCACGCGCGTCCTCGGCACGGATGAGCAGCTCGCCCGGGCCGGCGTGCGCGGCGAGCCGGGCGGCGACGTTCACCGTGTTCCCGTAGACGTCGCCTTCGCGGACGACGAACCGCCCGACCGCGACCGCGGCGTGGGCCGGCGGCAGATCCTCGAGCGCGATCGCCGCCATCAGCTCGCGGACGCCCTCGATCGCGCCGATGGCGGATCCGAACCGAAGCAGGACGCCATCGCCGAGCTGCTTGACGACACGTCCGCCATGGCTCGAGACGACGCGGCTGGCGATCACGTGCAGGTCCGTGGCGAAGTCGGCCGCCCGCTCATCGCCGTCCGACGCCGTCAGTTCCGTGTAGCCGGCAAGGTCGACGAAGGCGATCGCGGGCGGGTCGGCGAGACGCGGCTCCGCGCGCCCGGCCTGAGCGACGGCGCGCTCCATGTAGTCGACGATGCGCTCGAAGACCTCGTGTTCGGTGTGCCGGTTCTCGAGCCAGGCGAGGAGATCGGTCTGGAGGACCGAGAGGACGATGGACGGCCTCATGGCGTCGTCCTGGCTCATGCCGCGGCGAAGCCGGTCCGGCGGTGTTCCACCATGAGCGTCGAACAGATCGAGTGTCGCGCCGGCCATGCGTCGGACACCGTCGCCGGCGATGTGGGCGGCGCGAAGAGCGACCTCCGGTGTGTCGTCGACCATCGCCCAAACGTCGAGGAACCGATGGACGATCTCCTCCTCGTCAGCGGGGATGGGCGAACCCGGTGGCGGGACGGCAAGTCCGAATGCCGCGTAGATCGCTCCGAGATCGCCGCCGCGCTCGCCGACCGCCTTCTCGAGCTCCTCGAACGTGTGGTCCGAGCGACTCGGCGGCGCGAACATCTCCGCGACTCGATCGAGCGGCAGCTGGTTCGTCTGGGACGCCCACCCGATGTCATCGACGGTGATGCCCCCGTCCCGGAGGGATCGAACCAGGCGGAGCCGGTAGACGTCCGTGGCGCTGTAGTGGCCGTCGCGATCCGCTCTCAGCAGCGCAGCGGCGGCGAGCTCCTCGACCTCATCGATCGGGACACCGGCTTCGTGGGCCAATTCCGCTGCGGCGAGCGGGCGGGGCGGCGTCGTCACGCGTTCATCATGCGCGTCCGCCGCGCCGTGGATCAGCGCCGGAGGAGATCCTCGAACGACACCGGATCGCCGAACGGGTCCCTCGGCCGATCGGACGGCTGGGCGGCGATCGCGGCGGCGAGCTCGGCTGCGGCGCGATCGATCCTCTCGACGAGGCCGCCATCCGTCGTCGCCGTGCCCTGACCCCAGTCCTCCGTGGCGGCATAGACCCCTGTCGGGACGACGGCCGCGCGAAGATAGGCGAACAAGGGCCGGACCGCGTGTTCGATCGCGAGGGAGTGGCGCGGCGTGCCGCCGGTCGCCGCGATGAGGACCGGCTTCGATCGGAAGGCGTCGCGGTCGATCGCGTCGAAGAACATCTTGAAGAGGCCGTTGAACGAGCCGCTGAAGATGGGGGTCACTGCGATGACGCCGTCGGCGGCGGTGACGGCGTCGAGCGTCGCCTGGAGAGCCGGGCTCGGGAAGCCGGTCAGCATCTGGTTCGCAAGGTCGACCGCGTGCGCGCGCAGCTCGATGATCTCCACACGCGGCTCGAAGCCGGCATCACGAAGGTGACGCTCGACAGCGACCGACAGGCGGTCGCCGAGAAGACGGCTGGAGGACGGCTCGGACACGCCGGCCGTCACGACGACGACCGAGCGGATCGACGACGCGGTCATGCCGGCGTCTCCGCGAGCGCCGCCGCCGGAGTCTCCGCGGACTCGGACGACTCGGGGGAGGCCGCGGATGCCTGTGACGCGGCGCCGCCCTGCGCCGCAACGACGCGCGGGTGAAGCGGCGGCCCGGCAGGCACGTCGGCGGGTCGGAGCGCCTCGAACTCCCGTCGCAGGACCGGCACGACCTCGGCGCCGAGGATGTCCATCTGTTCCAGCACCGTCGTCAGGGGCAGACCGGCATGGTCGGCAAGGAACAGCTGGCGCTGGTAGTCGCCGACGAATTCACGGAAGCCGAGCGTCCGGTCGATGACCTGCTGGGGGCTACCGATCGTCATCGGCGTCTGCGCCATGTAGTCCTCGAGAGACATCGCACCGCCGTAGACGGGCGCCTTGTCGAAGTACGGCCGGAACTCGCGGATCGCGTCCTGGCTGTTCTTGCGCATGAAGACGTGGCCGCCAAGGCCCACGATCGCCTGGCTCGCCGGCCCGTGGCCGTAGTGCTCGAAGCGGCGGCGGTAGAGGTCGACCATCCGGCGCACGTGACCGCTCGGCCAGAAGATGTTGTTGTGGAAGAAGCCGTCGCCGTAGAAGGCGGCCTGCTCGGCGATCTCCTGGCTGCGGATCGACGCCTGCCACACGAACGGCGGCACGCCGTCGAGCGGCCGCGGCGTGGACGTGAACCCTGTCAACGGCGTCCGGAATCGGCCCTCCCAGTCGACGACGTCCTCGCGCCAGAGGCGTCGCAGCAGGTCGTAGTTCTCGACCGCGAGCGGGATGGCGTTGCGCAGGTCCTGCCCGAACCAGGGATAGACCGGGCCCATGTTCCCGCGGCCCATCATCAGGTCGACGCGGCCGTCGGCCAGGTGCTGGAGCATCGCGTAGTCCTCGGCGATCTTCACCGGGTCGTTGGTCGTGATCAGCGTCGTCGCCGTCGAGAGCTGGAGCCGCTCCGTCTTCGCCGCGACGTAGCCGAGCAGCGTCGTCGGCGAGGAGGGGACGAACGGCACGTTATGGTGCTCACCGGTGGCGAAGACGTCGAGGCCGATCTCTTCCGCCTTCAGCGCGACGCGGACCATGATCCGGATCCGCTCTTCCTCGCTGACCGTCTGCCCCGTGATGGGGTCCGGCGTGACGTCGCCGACCGTGAAGACTCCGAATTGCATGTCGTGTCGCGTTTCCTTTTGACGGCTGGCCCGTCGTCATCCGAGACCTGGCGGCCTCCTCGACCCACACTATACCCGCATGTTGTTGCGTAGGCAACTATATTTCGTCAATCGGACGGTAACGGTCGCGCGCCACAGCCGTCTAGACTCCGGACACCTCGCGCAGAGCCAGCTGGTGTCGTTCGCGATCGGGAGAGGGACGGATGTTGGTCACACGACGCCTCGCCGCATCGGTCGGCATGCTTGCCGTGCTCGCCTCCCTCGCAGTCCCACGCGAAGCGCACGCGGCGTCCATACGCCAAGTCCCGGGCGACTACCCGACGATCGGCGCGGCTCTTGCGGCATCGTCGGCAGGGGACACCGTGCTCGTCGCACCGGGGACATACGCAGAGAACCTGACCGTGCCGAGCGGCGTGACACTCGAGAGTTCCGGCGGTCCGTCGGTCACAGCCGTGGACGCCGGCCCGACAGCGCCCGGCGCGGTCATCGAGTCCGGCGCGACGATGCACGGCTTCACGCTCGAGAACGGCGGCGGCGGATATGGCGACGTCGGTGGCGCCAAGGTCTACGGGACCTTGGACGGCAACGTCCTGACGAATAACGGCGGCTGTTACTTCGCGAGCGCCGCGCTTCTGATGGGAGGGACCATCTCGAACAATTCGTTCCACGACAACGTCGCAGGGTGTTCGTCGGTCCCTGTCGTCGGCGGCACCGGCACGGTGGTAGGGAACGTGTTCGACGAACACGGCGACGTCTTCTTCCTCAACAGCCAGAGTCCGACGATCGAACGGAATGTCTTCCGCGGCGATCCCCGGATCACGATGTACAACGTCAGCAACCCGGTGATCCGGGACAATCTCTTCCTCGTCGCAACCACGGCGCTCCAATGGCTGGTCCCGCTCGGCGCTCCCGGGCCGACCGTCGTCAACAACACATTCGTGGCGACCGCCGGGATCGGCCCGCTCGTCAAGGCGGACGGCTTCGATTCCTCGACCGTCTTTGCGAATAATGTCCTCGTCGGCCACGACGGAACGACGCTCATGGAGTGCACCAGCACCTTCGACTCCGTCCCGCCCGTCGTCCAGTCGAATGACCTGTGGCGACCGGGCGGAGGCGGCCTTGCCGGCCCGTGCGCGGACGCCGTTGGCACTGCCGGGAACGTCAGTGTCGATCCGCTGTTCGCGTCAGCCGCGAACGACGACTTTCACCTGCGCGCCGATTCGCCGCTCATCGACGCGGGCGTGAACGGTATCGCGATGGCACCCGATTTCGACGGCGACGCGCGGCCGCTTGATGGCGATGAGGACGGGATCGCGATCGTCGACATGGGTTTCGACGAGTCGACCGACCCATTGGCCGTCGGCCCCGGCGACCTCTTCTTCGGCGCCGTCCCGCTCGCGCGGACGACGACGTCGAATGTCACCCTCACGAACCTCGGATCGTCGTCGTTGAGCATCACGACGGTGGTGCTCGGCGGTCCTGCGGCGGTCGACTACTCGATCACCGGCCAGACGTGCGCAGGAGTGACGCTCGCCGTCGGTCATTCATGCACCATCCCGGTCGCCTTCACGCCGTCCGTCCTGGCCAAGCGGGACGCGACCGTCACCGTGACCGGGCCGGGCCTCGTCGGGACGCGGACGATCCTCCTCGTCGGCGCCGGCGTCGATCCGATCGCTGTGACGCCGCCATCGTTCACGTTCCCCGCCGTGACGGTCGGCGACGCCGGCGCGCCTGGCACGATCACGGTCGCGAACAGCGGTGGCGCTGCCGCGACGATCTCCAGCATCACGGTCACCGGCGATGCCGGCGATGTCGCGATCGGTGCGCAGACGTGCACGGCCGCGCCAGTCGCGCAGGACGCGACGTGCTCGGTGCCATTCACCTGGCGCCCGAAGGCAAGCGGCAACCGGGCAGCGTCGATCGTCGTCGATGGCCCGGCGCCTGTCGGTACCCGCTCGGTGTCGATCTCGGGTGCGGCGTCGCCCGCCGCGAGTGGGGTGGGGTGGAGCACTCCGCGGACGGCAGGGCCCGCCCACACATGGAACGGCGGTGGGGCACTCGCGCGGACCGTTCAGTCCGGCACTCAGCGCCTTCACCTCGAGTACTCGACCGACCGGGTGAGCGGACGTTGGGCGACGGACACCGGACCCAAGGTCGGCGTCTACTACACCCGCAGCACGAGCGGGACGACATGGTCGACGCCCAAACGACTGAACCCCACGACCGAGCATGCGACCGTCTCGGGCCTCGCGGCGAGTGGCGCGAAGGTCTACGCCATGTGGGTGAGCCAGACGAAGTACGTCCACTATTCGCCCACCGCCAAGCGCATCCTCTACGTCCGCGTGAACACGAACCACGGCTCGTCGACGTCATGGCGCTCACGAGTCCGGCTGTCCTCCACGACCGGTCGCGTGGACTATCCCTCCATCGCGGCGGCCGGGACCAAAGACGCGCACATCGCATACACGAACGGCAACACCGGAACGGTCTTTGTCCGGAGCTCGCGCGACGGCGGCCTGACCTGGTCGAACAAGTCGATGGGTTCGACCTCGATCGCGCTGTCTGACGGGCGCACCGGCTTCCCGACGATCGCGGCCGCGGGATCGACGGTCGCGGTGTGCTGGCTGAGCGACACGTTCGGGACGGTCCGTTGCCGTGTGTCGACCAACCGAGGCGTCTCCTGGGGATCGGCCACGACAGTCGGATCCGGCGCGACCGGGTACTTCTCGGTCGCCGTGCGCGGCACCCGGATCGCGGTCGCGTGGCCGACGGAGACAGCGGTCGTCATCCGGCAGCTCCGTGGTGGCACGTGGCAGTCCCCGCGAGCGATCGAGAATGGCGCCGGCGCGGCTCCGTCCGGTGTCAATGTCCTGCTCCAGGATCCGAACCGCATTCGCGTGAGCTACGTCGAGGGCGAGTCCGGTGGCGACTTCACGTCGGTCCGCGCGGTCGAGTCAGCTGACGGCGGCGCGACCTATTTCGCCGCCGAGACCGCTTCGACGGCCGGCGATGCGCACTGGCGGAACGACTGGCCGTCGGTGATCTGGCCGACGGCGAGCACCCGGTACGTCGTCTGGAACGGCTGGACGCCGAACACCAACAACTACAGGCTCTACTTCACGCGCGGGAGCGGAACACCCATCGCACCCACGTTCGCCTCGACGGCGTGGAACCCGTCGTCGCGACGTCTGACCATTCCCGCCTTGTCTCCGTTCGCCGTCGCTGGGGATCCGATGCGCCGACACCTGGCGCCCCAGTTCCGCTGAATCCGGGAGCGCCCGCGAAGCCGACGGTCGTTACACTCGGCCCGTGGAGACGCTACGAACGTCGCCTCGGCTGACACGCGAACAGCTGCACCGTCTGAAGGCGGCGTTCACCGCGGAGATCATCGCGCCGGCCGACGACACCTACGACGACGCCCGCCGGATGTGGAACGCGGTCCACGATCGGCGGCCCGCGGTCATCGTCCGGCCGAGGACACCGCCGGAGGTCGCGACGGTCGTCCGGTTCGCGCAGGACGAGGATCTCGTGATCGCGGTGCAGTCCGGCGGCCACAGCGCCGGGGGTCTGGGCGGCCCCGACGGCGGGATGGTCGTCGACATGTCGGCGATGCGTGGGGTCTCGGTGGATGTCGAGAAGCGGACCGCGCGAGCCAACGGCGGCGCGCTCCTCGGCGAGCTCGACGTCGCGGCGCAGGCGCACGGACTCGTCTGCCCGGTCGGGGTGGTCGGCCATACGGGCGTCGCG
>JBJMNA010000193.1:0-5149 GCA_045804485.1 Chloroflexota bacterium | reverse complement strand
TGTCGCGTGAAACGCTGCGAGGTAATGGTTCGCGAGGACGCCCGCGAGCTCGTCGTCGCCGAGCGATTCGAGGTACCGTGCCGCGCCGACGTGCTTCGCCCGGCGGTCCCGCTTGGCGATCCCCTGGTAGGCCACCTCGCGGACCACGCCTTGCACGAACCGGAATTGCCCGCGCTCGGGCGACCGCGGGTCCGCATCGAGGACGAGCAGCTGATGGCGAACGAGCCGGTCGAGGGACGCCGCGACGCCCGCGTCGTCCATCGTGCTCAGCGCTCGGAGCCCCGGGACCGTGAATGACAGACCGAGCACAGACGCGTCCATGAGCAGCGATCTGTCCTCAGGCGCGAGTGTGTCGAGCCGCGCGGCGATCAGGGCCTGGAGGGTTGCCGGGACGTCGAGCTCGGGCAACTCGACAGCGAGCGTGAATCGGTCGCCGTCGTCGGTCGGTCGGAGGACCCCCCGATCGATGAGCATCCGCAGCGTCTCGACCGCGTAGAGCGGGACGCCCTCGGCGCGCCCGACGATCGCCCGCATCGCGTGCTCCGGCAGCCCGCTCACCAGCCCGCCGAGCAGAAGCCGCATCTCCTCGTTCGAGAGCGGTTCGAGGTGGATCGTCGCCGAGCTGCGGACCACGGAGCCCCACCCCGGACGGCGCTCGAACAGCTCCGGGCGGGCCTCGGCCACGACGAAGATCGGCGACGAGCGGGCCCAGGTCAGGAGGTGTTCGATGAAGTCGAGGAGCCCCTGGTCGGCCCACTGGAGGTCCCAGAAGATGAGGATGGTCGTCGACTGCTCGGCCAGGCGCTCGAAGAACGTGCGCCACGCCGCGAACAGCTCCTCGCGTGATTCGACCGGCAAGGCGTCGACACCGAGCAGGCCTGTCAGTCGGGGCTCGATCCAGCGCCGCTCGCCGGCGTCCGGGATCATCTCCTCGAGCATCGCGCCGAGGCGCGCTCGAGCTGTGTCGGCATCATCGGATTCGGCGATCCCGGCCCTGCCGCGGACGATCTCGGCCAACGCCCAGTAGCTGATGCCGTCGCCATATGACGGCGACCGTCCCTCGTGCCACAGGATGGTCTCCACGACGCCGTCGAGATACTTCTCGAGCTCCCAGGCCAGCCGGCTCTTGCCGATGCCGGCCTGCCCGACGACGGTGACGAGCCGCGGCTTGCCCTCGCGCTCGGTCGCGTGGAAGTGGTCCTTGAGCGCGCGGAGCTCCTCGTCCCGGCCCACGAACGGTGGCTCCACCGTCTCGCTCCGCCCGGATCCGCGCCGCCGTGCAACGACGTTGAGTGCCTGCCAGCACGCCACCGGCGCCGTCTTGCCCTTCAGCTCGCGCTCGCCGACGGGTTCGAACGCGATCGCGCCCGATGCCGCACGGTAGGTCGCCTCGCCGACGAGGACCGTGCCGGGCGCGGCGACCGACTGGAGCCGCCCGGCGGTGTTGACGAGGTCGCCAGCGACCATCCATTGGCCGTCGGCCCCGACCGTCACGACGGCCTCGCCGGTCAGGACACCAGCCCTTCCCTGGAGTGCTGTCCCACCGACTTCGATCCGCCCGATCGCGTCCACGAGCTCGAGCGCCGTCCGGACCGCACGTTCGGCGTCGTCTTCGTGGACGACCGGCGTCCCCCAGACGGCCATCACCGCGTCGCCGATGAACTTCTCGACGACGCCGCCGTGGCGGTCGACGATCTCCCGAGCCGTCGAGAAATACCCGTCGAGCATCTCGCGGATCTCTTCAGCGTCCAGACGTTCCGACAGCGGGGTGAACCCGACGAGGTCGACGAACATGACCGAGATGAGGCGGACTTCGTTCACTCCCGCCGCGGTCTTGCCGGGCGCGCTCGCCATCCTCGACGCGCCGGAGACTGCACCGACCCCTGGGGACGCACCGAGCCCGCTCCCGCATTCGCCGCAGAACTTGGCGCCGGCGGGATTGGCCGCGCCACAGCTCGGACAGTCCTGGGCGAGCCGCTGCCCGCATTCGAGGCAGAACTTCCGCGTCGGTTCGTTCTGTGTCCCACAGTTGCCGCACGTCAGCACCGTCGCAGGATAGCCGACCCGATGGCTCCGATCGTCCGGTCGGGAGCGGGCGCGCTACGCTTCGGCCGTCAAGAACTCAGCTCGAGGAGAAGGCCGACGATGGACGTCGCAGCGACACGACCCGCGATCCCGGCAGGGCTCACCGCCGGCGGCGTCGTCGCGATCGGGCGGTACATCACATGGGACCGCGCACCTGGTGTCGCGCGTGCGCTCGCGGACGGTGGCGTCCGGGCGTTCGAGCTGACACTGAACGCGCCAGAAAGCGACGCTCTCCGGTCCATCGAGGCCGTCGCGGCGATCGGTGCCGATCTCGGCCTGGACGTCGGTGCCGGGACGGTCCTCTCGATCGAGGCGGCGCAGCGCGCCGTCGACGCGGGCGCGACATTCCTCGTGAGCCCGCATCTCGATACCGAGCTCGTCGCGTGGGCAGCCGCGAACGGGATTTCGGCACTCCCCGGTTGCGCGTCGCCGACCGAGGCCCTGGCAGCGTGGCGAGCCGGCGCCGCGGCGATCAAGCTCTTCCCGGCCTCGGTCTTCGGCCCCGCGTTCGTCCGGGAGATGCGCGGTCCGTTTCCCGACATCCCGATCGTGCCGACCGGCGGCGTTACCGTCGAGACGGCACCGTCGTTCATCACGGCCGGTGCCGTCGCGGTCGGGATGGGCAGCTGGCTGATCGGCGATGGATCGGCGGCGGGAGTCCACGAACGCGCGGAGCGTGTCGTCGCCGCCGTGTCCGCGGCGCGCGCGGAACTCGCTCCCCGGTCCGCGACGTGACCGAGGTCGTGACGATCGGCGAATGCCTGATCGCATTCGTCGCGACGTCACGGGGGCCCCTCGCCGAGGCCACCACCTTCGATCGGTTCGTCGCCGGCGCCGAGGCGAATGTGGCGGTGGGACTCGCGCGGCTCGGTCACTCGGTGTCGTTCATCGGCCGGGTCGGCGCGGACGGTTTCGGTGACGCCATCCGGAGACGTCTTCTCGGTGAAGGCGTCCGGGCCGTCGACCTCCTGACCGACGAGGCGGCGACGACGGGGCTCATGTTTCGCGAGCGGCGCGTCGTCGGCCCGGCCCAGGTCGTGTACGCGCGGCGGGACTCGGCGGGATCCCGGGTCAAGGCGGCGGACGTCGACCGCGCAGCCGCCGATGGCGCGTTCGACGGCACCCGTTGGCTGCACCTCACCGGCATCACGCCCGCGCTCTCCGGGGACGCACGGGCCGCGGTCGAGCGCTCCATCGACCACGCACGCGACGCGGGAGCGACTGTCAGCCTCGACCTCAACCTCCGCCGGCGCCTCTGGTCCGACGAGGAGGCGGCGCCGGTCCTCGCCGCACTCTCGGCTCGCGTCGACGTCGTGCTCGGCAGCCCGGACGAGCTCGCCGTCGTCAGCGGACGAGGCCCCACCGAGGATCCCGTCGCCCTCGCGGCGGCGGCTCTCGAGCTCGGCCCGGCGATCGTCGTCGCCAAGCTCGGGGCGAAGGGCGCGATCGCGCTCGAGCGCGATGACCCGACGACGCCGTCCGTTCGGCCGGCGATCCCGCTTCCAGTCGTGATCGACCCTGTCGGGGCGGGTGACGCCTTCTGTGCCGGGTTCATTGCCGCTCGCCTCGACGGGACCGACATCGCGACGGCACTCGACATCGGCAACGCGTGCGGCGCAGCGGCCGCCGCCGCTCTCGGCGACCAGACGGGGCTCCCGGACCGAGCCGAGCTCGCGGCGATCCTGCGCGCCGCCACCGAGGACGGGTCGCCGGACACCATCCGGTGATCGCGCCGTACGAACCTGCGGATCTCATCGACGCCCTCATCGCGGCCGAGCCGACCGCAGCGGGGCGTCGCGACGAGATCGTCTGTGTCCGGGCACCCGGCCGGGTCAACCTCATCGGCGAGCACACCGACTACAACGAGGGCTACGTCCTTCCGGCCGCGATCGACCTCGAGCTTCGGATCGCGTACCTGCCGACCGATGACCGCCGTGTCGAGCTCGTCCGACTGGATACCGGCGATCGCGATGGCTTCGAGCTCGGGGGCAACAGGCCAAAGAGCGGCACCTGGATCGACTACGTCGCCGGGACGGCGTGGGCGCTCGACGAAGCCGGCCTCGCGACGACCGGGCTGCGCGGCGTCATCGCGTCGACATTGCCGCCCAACGCCGGGCTGTCGTCGTCGGCGGCGATCGAGCTCGCGTCAGCGTGGGCGATGCTCCACGACGCGGCCTCGACGATCGAGCCGTTCGCTCTTGCCCGGATCTGCCAGCGCGCCGAGAACGGATATGTCGGCGTCCAAAGTGGCCTCATGGACCAGTTCGCGGAGGCGTGCGGCGTCGCGGGCTCGGCGGTCCTTCTCGATTGTCGGTCGCTCGAGTGGCGCCGGATCGCGTTCCCGGCCGACGTCGCGCTCGTCGTCCTTCACACGGGCTCGCCACGGCATCTCGACGGCTCCGCGTACAACGAGCGACGGCGCCAATGCGAGTCGGCCGTCGCGGCACTCGCCCGCGATCATCCAGCAGTGACGAGCCTGCGCGACGTCACCATCGCGATGCTCGAGGCCGCGAGGGCAACGCTCGATCCCATCGCCTACGCCCGGGCCCGACACATCGTCACCGAGAACGCTCGCGTGCAGGCGACGATCGCCGCATTCGCCGACAACGACCTCGAGACCGTGGGCCGGCTCTTCGCCGAGAGCCACAGGTCGCTCCGTGACGACTTCGAGGTCAGCTCACCCGAGCTGGACGCGATGGTCGCGATCGCCACCTCGGTCGACGGCGTGATCGGCGCGCGGATGACGGGCGCCGGATTCGGTGGCTCCACGGTGAACCTCGTCCGTCCCGATGCGATCGGTACGCTGACCGAAGCCGCCATGGAACGCTACCCGGCGATGACCGGTCTGACGCCGATGGTCTTTCCGGTCACCGCCACCGACGGGGCGGGACGCCTGCCGTGACGGCGCGAAACATCAGTCCTCGCTCGGTCGTCTTCACCCTGGCTGCAATGCATCCGCGTCATGCCGCCCGCCGCCGTACCGCCGCGTTTGGCGTCCGTACGGCATCCTAACGGCGACCTGACACACCGGATCCGCGCCTTACATCGAACCCCAGGAGCCTTC
>JBJMNA010000192.1:0-8139 GCA_045804485.1 Chloroflexota bacterium | reverse complement strand
GCGGGCCACGTGTCGCTCGGCACGGTCGTCTCGATCACAGACGGGACGCCCGTCTCGCCGATCTACTACGGGTTCGGCGGATCGAAGGCGGGACCCGCCGTGGATACTGCCACCCCCGTCCAACCCGGCACCCAGGACCTGTCCGCGATGGTGACGGTCGTCTTCGAGATCAACTGACCCGGGCGGCGGTACCCTCTCGCGGTGCTGCCACCCTCACCCGATCCGTCGGAAGACCGACGTGGCATGGCCGCCGCACTCGCGGCGGCCATCATCTATGGCGCGGCCTATCCGGCCACCGCGGTCGCGCTCCGGTCGTTCTCGCCGCTTGCGGTCGCCGGACTCTCATGCACCCTCGCGCTCGTCGTCGTGACCACCCTTGCCGCGGCGAACGTGCTCGCGCGACCCTCGTTCGATGGGATGTCCGCGCCGCGTCTCGTGCGGCTCACCGTGCTGTCGCTTCTCGGTGGCATCGTCTTCATCGCCGGCATCAATGCGGCGGTCGCGATCGCGGGTCCGACGATCACCGGGTTCGTCGCTCCGCTCTACGCGATCTTCGGAACGCTGTTCGCGGTTCCGCTGCTCGGTGAACGCGTCCGTCCGACGACCATCGTCGCGTTCGGCCTCGCTCTCGTCGGGACCGCGCTGCTTGCCGGAGCCGTCCCAGCCGGCGCGCCGGTCCTTGGCATCGCGCTTGCGCTGGGCGCGGCCGCGATGTTCGGGCTGTATCTCGTCCTCGCGCGCCGGTGGGGAGTCCGATACCGGCTCGATGGGACGCTGGTCACCATCGCCAACCTCATCGGGCGCGGTCCCATCCTGCTCCTCGCCGCCGCCCTTCTCGATCGGTCGGCGGTCATCCCCGCTGATCCCGATCCTGCCGCCGTCCTCGCGATCCTGACGCTCGTGTTCGGGTCGAGCACGTCCGGGAACCTGCTCCTCATGGCGGCGGTCAGGCGGATCCCGGCGGGTCGGGCGTCAGCGGCGTTGCTGGTGACGCCGGTCTCGTCTGCGGTCATCGCGGCCGTCGTTCTCGGAGACCGCCTCTCGCCGCTCGGACTCGTCGGTGCCGCATGCATCCTCGTCGGGATGGCCGTCGGGAGCGGCTTGCTGTCGGTGAGGCCTCTCAGCCGCGCGACTTCGCCTCGCTGATCTCGATGAGGTGGCCGTCCGGGTCGCGGAAGAAGGCCCGGATCTCCCAGTCCGACTCGACCGGGTCCGCCAGGAATGCCGCGCCGCGTTCGACAAGCGTCGCATGCGCCCCGCGGCAGTCGGGCACGCGGATGGTCATCGAGTGGCCGACGGTGTCCGGGTCAGCTGGCTGCGCGAAGGTCACGGTCGGCTTGTCCGCGGTCGGCGGACCGCCGGTCACCAGAAGCAGCCACGTCCCGAAGGCGCGAAGGACGCACGACGTGCCGCCGTATTCCCGATAGACCTCCGCGCCGAGGACGTCGCGATAGAACGTCCGCGCCCGGTCGATGTCCGCGACGACGAGGATATGGGTGAGCTCCATCGTGTCGGTCGGGAAGGGTGTCGGTGTCGCCATGGCCCGCAGCCTACCCCGTCCTGCATCCGCCTCTCTGCGGTATGCCACTCGGGAGCATCAGGGGGCAGACGCGCCCGCGGTTGATGCTCTAAACAGGCACACCGGGCCGGATCAGGCCTTGGAGCCCCACGTGCGGACCTCGGCGTCGAGGTCGAGCGGGAGAATGGACCCGTGTTCCTCGTGCTCGCCCCACGACTCGCGCGGGACGCGCCACATGATCTCGAACTCGTTGCCGTCGGGATCGTGACCGTACAGGGACTTCGAGACGCCATGGTCCGAGGCTCCACCCAGCGCGCCCGCCTCCGACAGGATCTTCGCCGCGTCGGCGAGGTCCTCGATCGTGGGGACTTCCCACGCAAGGTGGTAGAGCCCGACCGAGCCACGCGGCGCGCGACCAGCCGCGGGCCCGACCGAGAACAACCCGAGATCGTGGTGGTTGTCGCCACCGGCCGCTCGCATGAAGACGGCCTGCCCGCCCATCTCGCTGGCGACGACCTCGAAGCCGAAGACGCGACCGTAGAACTCGGCGGCGACGGTCGCGTCGCGGACGAACAGGACGGCGTGGTTGAGTCGGGAGACAGGGATGCTCATCGGGGCAGTATCGCGGTCAGGCGGCGAGTCGGTCCGGGTCCGGCGCGCCGACAAGCTTCCAGCCCGAGGTCCAGCTTCCGCCGTTGCTGACGTTGATCGCGATGTTGAGGAAGGCGAGGCCTTCGAGCTGGCGGGCCCGCGCAAGCACCCCGACATCGACGGGACGAAGGCCGATGGACTCGACGAGCTCGAGGACGGTCGCGCGTGCCGTCGCGTCGTCGCCCGCGACATAGCCATCGAGCTGGACGCCGTCGGCGACCGGGTCGCTCTGATTCGACGCGAAGAGTGTGTTGAATGCCTTGACGATCCGAGCTTCCGGCAGCAGGGAGGCGATCTCCTCCGCGTTGGAGGTCGCGGTATCGATCTCGGGTCCGGCGGCGCCGAACGACATCCGGTTCGTGGCGTCGATCACGACCTTGCCGGCGACCGCGTCGCCGATCTCCGCGGCGATATCCGGGACGCTCGCGAACGGGACGGCAAGGACGGTCAACGCCGCACCGCGGGCGGCTTCCTGATTCGATGTCGCGGGCGTCGCGCCCGAAGCGTCGGCCGCCGCCCGGGCGTGCTCGACGTCGCGTGACGTGATGGTGACCGTGTGGCCCGCGCGGACGAATGCCGTGGCGAGTGCTCCGCCGACGTTCCCGGCTCCGATGATCGCGATGTCCATGACCTGGACCTCCGTTGTGCGGCTTGACGAGTTGGCTGTCACCAAGCAGACTTGGTTGTAGACACAACGATAGGCGGAAGTATGGCCGATGTCAATACTTGTTTTCGGAGGACCAACATGACGACCGAGGAGCGGCGCCGGCCGGCAGTTGGGACTCAGATCCGCCGCTGGCGGGCCGACCGAGGGATGACACTCGCGAACGTCGCGGAGCGAACCGGGCTCAACGTCGGTTATCTCAGCCAGATCGAGAACGACAAGGCCTCGCCGTCGCTCACCTGTCTGGCATCGATCGGCGATGCGCTCGAGGTCCCCATGGCGTGGTTCTTCCTCGAGAACGTGCCCGCGCCGACGGTGGTCCGGGCCGCCGAGCGGTCAGTGACCGCGCGCGACGGCCTCGGTCGCATCGAACGCGTCGATGGCGGCGACACCCGCGACGTGGTGATCGTCGAGGGGATCGCGCCGGCCGGCGGTCGCGCGGGGATGCACGCGCACGCCGGCGACGAGCACCATCTCGTCCTGCAGGGTCGCTGGCGGATGTCGCAAGGCGATCACGTCGTCGACGTCGGTCCCGGCGACTACGTCCGGTGGGATGGAACGATCCCGCACGATGCCGAAGTGATCGGTGACGAGGAGGGTCACATCCTCATCGTCACCTTGCGTGAACGCGCCCGAGCGCAGTGACGCGACCGCCGGTCGGTCACACCGCCCCGCAGCAGGCGGTATCCTTCGGCGCGACCCCACGTGTCCCCCGGCGGAACGGCCCCGTCCGCCGCGCAACATTCGATACCTAAGGTGGTGCCCATGAAGGTCGGTGTCGCCAAGGAGACCGCGCCCGGAGAGCGGCGCGTCGCCCTGGTACCCGAAGTGCTCGGAAAGCTCACGGCGGCAGGACTCGACGTCCTTGTCGAGCAGGGCGCCGGCGCCGGTTCAGCCATCCCTGATGCCGCCTACGCAGACGCGGGCGCGACGATCGTGTCGGCCACGGATCTGTACGGGCAGTCGGACGTCGTCCTGCGTGTCCAGAAGCCGAGTGACGCCGACATGGCGACGCTGCGTTCAGGACAGGTCGTCGTCGGGCTCCTTCAGCCGCTGCTCGATCCGGGACTCATGGCGACCCTTGCTGGCCGTGGCGTCACCGCGGTCAGCCTCGACGCGATCCCGCGGACGCTGTCCCGCGCCCAGACGATGGACGCGCTCTCGTCGCAGGCCAACGTCGGTGGCTACAAGGCGGTCCTCATCGCGGCCAACGCGTACGGCCGCTACTTCCCGCTGCTGACGACTGCCGCCGGCACCGCGAAGCCCGCCAACGTGCTGATTCTCGGCATCGGCGTCGCGGGGCTTCAGGCGATCGGCACCGCCCGGCGGTTGGGCGCGGTCGTCCGCGCATACGACGTCCGGCCAGAGACGCGCGAGCAGGCCGAGAGCCTCGGCGCACAGTTCGTCAAGCTCAAGACGACCATCGATGCGACGGGCGCCGGCGGCTATGCCCGCGAACTCACCGCCGAGGAGCGCGCGGCGCAACAGGCGGAGCTCAACGAGGTCATCGGCGGGATGGACGTCGTCATCACGACGGCGCAGGTGCCGGGCCGGAAGCCGCCGGTCCTCGTGACCGCCGAGGCTGTCGGCAAGATGAAGTCGGGATCGGTCATCGTCGACATGGCGGCGTCGGCGCTTGGCGGCAACGTCGAGCTCTCGAGAGCCGGCGAGACGGTCGAATCACGGAACGGCGTGACGATCATCGCGCCCGACAACCTGCCGGCGTCGATGCCCGCTGGTGCGTCCGCGTTCTACGCCCGGAACATCTCGGCACTCCTGCTCGGGATGGTCAAGGACGGAGCTCTCAACCTCGACTTCGAGGACGAAGTGACGAAGTCCACCGTCATCACCCACGGCGGAGCGGTCCTCTCCGAGCCCGTCAAGAAGCTGCTCGAGCCGGCCCCGGCCGCTGGAGGTCCCGCGTGAGCGACCAACTCCTCACCTCGCTGGCGATCTTCACGCTGGCGATCCTCGTCGGGTTCGAGGTCATCAGCAAGGTCCCGGCGACGCTCCACACCCCGCTGATGTCCGGTGCCAACTCGATCCACGGCATCGTCCTCGTCGGCGCGATGATCATCGCGTCCGAAGCGGACAACCCGGTCAGCTACACGCTCGCGTTCATCGCGATGGTCTTTGGCGCGATGAACGTCGTCGGCGGCTACGTCGTCACGGACCGGATGCTCCAGATGTTCCGCAAGCGCCCGACGGCGCCCAAACCCACCACCGACGGCGCCGACAGCGCCCCCGGCGCGTAGTCGAGGGGCGCGTCGATGTCGCAACAGTGGATCTACACCATCGTCTACCTGGCGTGGCTGGCGGGCGCCGCCTGCTTCGTGCTCGGTCTCCATCGGATGAACTCGCCAGCCACCGGGCGAAGCGGCAACCAGCTGAGCGCGACCGGCATGGTGATCGCGGTCGTCGCGACGTTGGTCTGGCTGCTGACGCGTGAAGGCGGGCTGTCGACAACGGCCATCGTCATCATCGTCGCGGGATTCCTGATCGGCGGCGGCGCCGGGCTGTACACCGCCCGCACGGTGAAGATGACCGCGATGCCGCAGCTGGTGTCGCTGTTCAATGCGGTCGGCGGCGGCGCGGCTGCGCTGGTCGCCATCGACGACTTCATCCGGCTCAACTCGGGCGCGCCGGTCGACACGACCATCTTCGTCGTCCTCGGCGCGCTGATCGGCTCCGTGACGTTCACGGGCTCGCTCATCGCCGGCGGCAAGCTCCAGGGCTTGATCCCGGGCAAGCCGATCTACGTTCCCGGTGGCCAGCTCGTCACGATCGCGCTCGCCGTCGTCGCGGTGCTCGGCACGATCGCCCTGATCCTCGGCGCCTACGGCACCCTCACGCTCGACTCGACCGCCACGCTGGCGCTCCTCGGCGTCGTCGTCCTGGCCGGCCTCATCTTCGGCGTCACGATGGTCCTGCCCATCGGCGGCGCGGACATGCCGGTCGTCATCAGCCTCCTGAACTCGTTCACCGGCACCGCAGCCGCGATGGCCGGCTTCGTCCTCGGCAACCCAGTGCTCATCATCTCGGGCGCACTCGTCGGCGCGTCGGGCGCGATCCTGACCAAGCTGATGGCCGACGCGATGAACCGGTCCGTGATGAACATCATGATCGGCGGGTTCGGTGGCGGCGACGAGGCGGCTGGAGCTGCTGCCGGCGCCGGTGGGACGGTCCGGGAGATCGGGGCGGACGACGTGGCCATCCAGCTCGCGTACGCGCAGCACGTGATCATCGTCCCTGGGTACGGCCTTGCGGTCGCCCAGGCGCAACACGCCGTACGTGAGCTCGCTGAGCTGCTCGAGGCGCGTGGCGTGGACGTCAAGTACGCCATCCATCCCGTCGCCGGCCGGATGCCAGGGCACATGAACGTCCTCCTCGCCGAGGCGAACGTGCCCTATCCGCAGCTCAAGGAGATGGAGGAGATCAACCCGGAGTTCGACCGGGCCGACGTCGCGCTCGTCATCGGCGCGAACGACGTCACGAACCCGGCTGCGCGCCGGCCCGGCTCGCCCGTGTCGGGGATGCCGATCCTCGACGTGGACCACGCCAAGTCGATCGTCGTGATCAAGCGCTCGATGGGCAAGGGCTACGCCGGCATCGACAACGAGCTCTACTCGGATCCGAAGACGGGGATGCTGTTCGCCGACGCGAAGGACGGTCTCGCCGCACTGACGGCGGCGGTCAAGGCGCTCTAGGACGCGGTCGGCACGACCGATGCGGTGCGCGGCACGACCGTTGCGTCGCGGAGCTGGAGCGGCGCGAGCGACCCGAGGCCTTCGGCCACGACGATCGCGTCGTCACCGCGCTGCAGGACGAGGTCGGCAGGCGGGTTGACGAACGCGCGGCCGCCGCGATTGACCGACAGCAACGTCGCTTTGTGGTCGTTCCGGAGCTGGGCCGACACGCTGTCGATCGACAGGCCGATGTACTCGTCCGGGAGCGCGACCCGGTAGAGCTCTGACCCCTCGCCACCCGAGACGATGTCGGTGACGAGTGCCGAGAGCCCCGGATAGAGGGCAGACCGCGCGAGCAGGTGCGACGCGATCTTGGACGTGACGATCAGCTCGTCCACGTCGGCCCGCCAGAAATGTGGCTCGAGCTTCGGGTTGTTGACCTCCGCGACGGTCCGGACGGCGGGCGCGAGCGACGAGATCGCCATGACCGTCAGGATCGAGTGCATGTCCGCCTCGTCCGATCCGTCCACCGGGAAGATGAGCGCCGCCGTGGCGGCCGCGATGCCAGCCCGATCGAGGTCCTCTGCGTTGGTCGAGTCGCCGCGGACGAAGTAGACGCCCGAACCGGCCGGGTTCTTCTCGACATCGGCAAGGACGACGACCTTCTGCTTGTAATCGTCGCCGCGCAGCTCGTCGATCAGGCCGCGCGCCGTGCTGTTCCAACCGCAGACGACGATGTGATCGGTATGCCCAGCGGCTCCCAAGCCCTGACCCTCCTTGAGCAGGAAATCGATGAGCATCGCAACCAGAGCCCCGGTGATGAGTCCGAGCATCGCGACCCCGAACAGGATAAGCAGCCACCCGACGGCCCGTCCGCCGGGCGACGTCACGAACTCTGCGTCGCCCTGGCCGAGGACCGTGGCGATCCCCCAGTTGAACGAATCGAACAGCGACTCGACGGTCAACGGCTTCTCGAGCAGCGTGATCAGGACCGCTGCGATCGCGACGAAGGCGAGGATCCCCTCCGTCAGCGTGATGAAGAACCGCCGGTCGAGCTGACCGGTGACGCGACGGAGGTGCCACGCGATCCGCCGGATGATCGGGCTCGAGATGACCGGGACGTGCAGCGGGACCGTCGGCATCGCCCGATCGTGCCACACGCCGAAGCGTGATGTCAGGCCGTCGGCGGCTCCGGGACGGTGACGTCGACGACCTGCGCGCCGAGCGCAGAGACGAGATCAGCGGGTGCGAGGTGCAGATTCACGCCGTGCGCGCCGCCGCCGATGGCGACTCTGCCGTGGTCCATGGCCGACGCGTCGAGGATGACCAGCCAGGCTCGCGTCGCGCCGAATGGCGTGATCGCGCCGCGCTCGTAGTCGGTAACGTCCCTCGCCTCGTCCGCATCGGGCAGCGACAGCCGCTTGACGCCGAGGTGTGCCCGAACCTTCGGCCAATCGAACCGCCGACCGCCGGGCACGAGCACGAAGACGTAGTCGTCCTCGCCGCGTCGGTCGACGATCGTCCGCAGCAGCGCGCCGAGCTCGATGCTCTGGAGTGCGGCGCTCTCCGCGGCGCTCCCCGCGCGTTCGGTTCGGACCACGCGATACGGGATGCCGATC